>DZBA01000037.1:0-13814 GCA_022729775.1 Anaerolinea thermophila
TCTGCGTCTGTTGATGTGAGAAGCGTGACCGCGCTTGAATTTTCCGCGATGCTCAACGCCTGCGCGGATGTCATCACCGGTAAATTATCGTTGACCGGTATCACGTCCACGCTAATATCTTGCGTACTCGTAAAACTTCCATCAGAGACTTGAATCGTGACGTTGTAAATATGATTCATATCCGCGTCGTTTGGGATTTCGTAATCTGGCGCGGCGATGAAATTCAATTGATTGTTTATGATGATAAATCGTGAAGCATCCGCGCCGCCGGTGATGGCGTAGGTGAGCGGCTGCGCGGGCAGGTCTGCGTCTGTTGAGGTAAGAAGCGTGACCGTGCTTGAATTTTCCGCGATGCTCAACGCCTGCGCGGATGTCATCACCGGCGCGTTGTCGTTGACTGGTATCATGTCCACGCTAATATCTTGCGCACTCGTAAAACTTCCGTCAGAGACTTGAATCGTGACGTTGTAAATATGATTCATGTCTGCGTCATTTGGGATTTCGTAATCTGGCGCGGCGATGAAATTCAATTGATTGTTTATGATGATAAATCGTGAAGCATCCGCGCCGCCGGTGATGGCGTAGGTGAGCGGCTGCGCGGGCAGGTCTGCGTCTGTTGATGTGAGAAGCGTGACCGCGCTTGAATTTTCCGCGATGCTCAGCGCCTGCGCGGATGTCATCAACGGCACGTTGTCGTTGACCGGCGTCACATCCACGCTAATATCCTGCGTCGTTATCAGGCTTCCATCAGAGACTTGAATCATAACGTTGTAAATATGATTCATGTCCGCGTCGTTTGGGATTTCGTAATCTGGCGCGCTGGTGAAACTTAATTCGCCGGTGGCTGTGTTTAAGTTGAAAAGCGCGGAGTCTGCTCCGCCGCTAATCGAATAACTTAAGGCTTCGGCATCTGTCGCGGTGATTTGTGTCACGATGACGTTATTTTCTGCAATCGAAACAGTTGCGCTAGATGTAATCATAGGCGCTTGGTTGATTGGCGCGGTCATGCTCAACGCGGCTGCTTCCAACGGCGCGGATAGAGTCGCATACGTGACCATTAACTGCGGCTGGTCAGAATTTGCCGCATTGCCGGAGAAAAATTTTACATAGTCTGCGCCGAGGTCGTCGTTATCATCCATCCCAAAAAACAGGCGAAATTGCGTCGCTCCATTTTTATTGATGAATGCCAAATTCGCCGGGTTGAGATTGACTGTGTACCATGTCGCGTCAGTTGTGGAGAGTATTTCTTGAACCGATGCCAAACCGGCAGCGGCGGAAAAATCATCAATGACCAATTCAACGTTTCCGCTGAATGTGGTGTTGATTTCAGCCAACAGCCCCCCGTGCGTGCTGAATGGCGTTGTTCCAATCACGCCTTGTTTTTTGACGTTAAATTGCGCCGACATGATGATGGCATCATCGGGCAGCGCGTCGGTCACAAAAGATAAGATGCCTTTATATTGCTTGTCGTTGCCTTCATCACCGACATTAAGCACGTTGGAGAATCTGTCAAGCGCGCCGCCTTTGTTGGTGTTCTCGCCTGACTCAATGACCCATCCATCCTGCGTGCCGATGGAATTGAATGTAATCGTGTTGGTAGTGAAATGCGATTCCTGGGGCGTGGGCGTTGGTTGAATTGTCGGCGTAGGCGTAATGGCAGGCGCAGGCGTGACGATTGGCGTTGATGTAATGACCGGTGTCGGCGTACTGACCGGCTGCTGGTTGAACATAGATTCGTATGCGCCAATGTCTGGGGCTGTGCCGTAGAAATTATCGTTGATGCCCGGAATCCAAAAACCATGATCAATATTCGGGCTGGATGCGAGCAGCGTAAAGTCGCCGCTGCCGGGGTTGCTTAGCGCGGGCGGGTTTTCATGCCCATTGCATTCGAACCTTGTCCAGCCGCATAATCTTGCCACGTTGACGTAGTTTGCATTCTCCCATTTGAAGCGCGGATTATACGTCGTATACCAGTTGTTGTAGTCGAAATTATTTCCGCGCGCGCCGACAGCCGATTCGTAAATTCCATACCCATAATTTTGGAAGATGTTATTCCGCATGACGATGTTATGCGCCGCGCTGATAAAATCCACCGAACTCGGATATTTTTGCGGCGTCCAACTGGTATTGTGATAGATGAATACCGCGCCGTCAGAATTCCTATCTAATTTGATGCTTCTGCCTGTGTAGTTCGAGATGATATTTCGCAGCGCCCAAACGGGACCTTGTGTTACCGGCGCGAGCGAAATTCCCACCAATACCCTTTCTATTATATTATTTCGGAATCGTTGGTTAACGCACGCGCCTTCCGGTTCCAGCGCGTCATCGCTGATGTCATGAATCCGGTTGTTGTAAATATCGGCGTCAAATGCCAGCGCGGAATTTTCCGCATCGCCCGATGAGCCGGTGTAAATGCCGTTAAAGAAATGATGAATGTCATTGCCGCGTATAATCGCGCCGATGTGTCCCCGCAGGATAATTGCGGTTCCTTCCATCCATGTGCCTTTCACTGCCTTCCATTGCCACTCGTTTACTGGCGGGTCATAAATTTCATTGTATTCGATGCGCGTGTCGTTGCCGCGACTGTCGCCGCCTGTCCATTCGATGAAGATTCCCTTTTGTGCATTGTGAATTTTATTTTTGCGTATCACAACATGCGAAGTATTTTTTATGCAAATACCGCATCCATAATACGCGCCGTAATAGCGAATTTCGAATCCTTCGATCCAGAGCCAGTCTTTCATATTTGCTTCAAATCCGCCGCTGAGGAAGGGGACTTGCCATGTATGCCGCGATGGGTTATCCAAGCTGCGCACATATAACCGGGTTGAGTTGGGCGCAATGTACCAGCCTTCCGTCATTGGAATACTGTTATGACCAAGCCCGTTGAGCAATCCTTTAAGGCTGTCATACATGTAATGTCGCTTTTTGTCGCGCGCCAAATATGAGATGGGCGTATCCAAATTGGTAAACCAGACATTTCTCGAATACGCAGTCCAACTTCTGCTGACTGTTTTTGAGCCATCGAGAATTGCGCCGCTGCCCTCTGCCTTGACCTGTATCCAATTGCCTGCGCTCCCAAAGTTGGGGAAGACAACCGTTTCCCGGTAGATTCCATCCGCAACAAGAACCTGCGTTCCCGGCGTCGCGCGATTGACCGCCTGCTGGATTGTGTTGAATGGCGCGAAGATGGAGCCATCCCCGCCGGGCGCGGCGTTATCGTCCACGCGCAGAATCAGCGCGGGCGTAAATTGAATCTCATCCGCTTGTGTGACTGCCGCGCCGCTGATTTCAACCAGTCCGTCGCACACCATCACTTCGTATGTTGTGACCGGGGAAAGCCCAAACAAACTTCCGATGAGTCGTCCGTTTACGTATGCAAGCGGGTGACCGGATTGCCAATTCGCTTCCCCGCTTTTTCTATACAATACCTCGGCTGCTCCCGGTAGGCTGGGTCCGCTGACAACAATTCCCATCGTTTCGATGTTTGCTGTCAAATCTAATTTTGTAAATATGGAAACCCTGTCCGAAACTGCCAACGCGGGATGATAGGCTGTTGTAAAAAAAATAAATAGGATGAGCAGCCATGAAATGATTTTGTAAAATTGGGTTGGGAATGAATATGCGCGCATCACGTTCTCTATGATGATTGTATTGCTTCGCGCTGCCCAATTTCATCGTGACTTCATTGCAATCGTAAAAGCGGACATTTTGCCATCGTCCCCCAAACATACCATTTTGATAACAACCTCTTAATTTGCCTTGCATTCGTGTACAATAGCCAATATTTATTACTGGAAAGGTCGTTTATGCGTATCGCGTTTCTTTCTGACATTCACGGCAATTACACGGCGTTTGAGGCTGTTCTTAATGATATTAAGACGCAAAAAATTGATCAATATATTTGCCTCGGCGATACGATCACCATGGGACCGCAGCCCATAGAAACGCTGAATGCGCTTCGGGAATTAAACTGCCTGTTCGTCAAAGGGAACCATGACGCGGCAGTGTTGAATCCCGAATTGGCGGCAAAGTATGAGATTACCCATTATTTGATTCCGGACTTGCATTGGTGCCGTGAAAAATTAAGCGCCGACGATTTCAAATTCCTTGATTCGTTCCCGCCCATGCTTCCCGTCACCCTGCCCAACGGAATCAAAATCCTTGCGTTTCATGGCTCGCCGCTTTCGCCCACCGATATTATTCAGGCGACCACCCCGCCAGAGTTGCTGGATAAATATTTCGAAGGACAGGACGCGGATATTTACATCGGCGGGCACTCGCATATTCAAATGGTGCGGCGCTATGGCGAAAAACTCATCCTCAATTCTGGAAGCATAGGCAACGCGTTCAAGTTTGCTTACTCGCCGGGCATTTCTCCCAGATTGCTGCCCTGGGCTGAGTACATGGTCATTGACCAAGTCGCGGATTCGGTCAGCATCGAGTCGCGCCGCGTTTATTTCAACACCGATGAATTGCAAGACATCGTCAAGGATAGCGGGCTGCCCGGCACGGCATGGTGGCTGCGGCAATATGGCAAGTAAAATTATGGTTTATTCAAGGTCGCTTGACAAATCCGCGCCATGCTCCTTGAGGCGTGTCACCCTCCCGAAGGACATCGGGACGATGTGAGTGAAACGAAGGGTCTCTACCCCAGCGGCAAGACTCTCACCTGCACTTGCAGTGCGGTGCAAGTGTCGCTCCGCTCAGAGTGACAAAAACCAGACCTTGAATAAGCCATGCAAGTAAAATGCAGAACACGGCTACAAAAGCCGTGTTCTGTTATATAATAAACAAACGGCAGTTTCGACCTTGCCCAATGGGAAATATGAAACGCCGTAAACCCAATTTCTAAAGGAGAGAAATATGTACAGAAGAGATTTTTTGAAAATCGCCGGACTTGGTGTTGCTGCAACCACCTTTGCAGCGTGCGCGGCTGAACCCACCCCCGCCGCGCCTGCTGCCCCTGCTGCGGATGGCTCCGCTCCCGCAACACAGGCTCCTGCCGTTGATGTGGCAAGCGATGACCTTCCCGAACTTGATTGGCAGATGGCGACCAGCTGGACGCCCGCTGTGGATGTCCTCTTTGGTGGAACGCAAAATTTTGCGAACCGCGTCGCTTCCTTGACCGGTGGTAAATTCAAAATTACCCCGCGCGCTGGCGGCGAACTGGCGAAGGCGACGGAAGTTTTGGATGTCGTTTCTTCCGGCGCAGTGCCGATTGGTCACACCGCTTCTTACTACTACATTGGCAAGAGCTGGGTCATGGCGTTTGGCACTTGTCTCCCCTTCGGTTTGACCATCAACCAGCAGAACGCCTGGTTCTATCATGGCGGCGGCTTGGAGATGCTTCAAGACTTCTATGCCAAGAAATTTAATGTCATTCAGTTCCCTGCGGGCAATACCGGCGTGCAGATGGGCGGCTGGTTCCGCAAAGAAATCAACACCCTTGCTGATTTGCAGGGCTTGAAAATGCGCATCCCCGGTTTGGGCGGTCAGGTCATGTCCGCGCTGGGTGTGCAGGTACAAAACCTCCCCGCTGGCGAAATCTTCCAAGCGTTGGAAACCGGCGCGATTGACGCCGCTGAGTGGGTTGGTCCTTATGATGATGAGAAACTCGGTCTGTATAAGGCGACTGGCTTCTACTATGCCCCGAGCTGGTGGGAACCGGGTTCATCCCTCGAATTACAGATCAATCTCGACGAATGGAACAAACTCCCCGCGCTCTATCAGGAAGCGATCAAGGTTGCGGCAGCCGAAGGCAATATCATGATGACCGCGCACTATGACGCAGTTAACGGCGAAGCGCTGGAACGCCTTGTGGCAGGTGGCGTTGAATTGAAGTTCTACAGCGATGAAATCATGAAGGCAGCCAAGGAAACAGCCTTTGGACTTTATGAGGCGAAAGCCGCTGAAGACCCCGAGTTCAAAGCCATTTACGAACCGTGGAAAGAGTTCCGCGCGCGCGCGCAAAAGTGGATCTTCACCAACGAATTCAACTTCATGAAATTCCTCGAAGCGAATCAATAAATCTATAAATAGTTGTAAAAAAACAGGCGCACATTTTGTACGCCTGTTTTTTTGTTAATTGTCTATTTGCCCCATTGCGCGGAAAGGTCAATCAGCCAGGTCACGGTTTGTGGGAAGAACAAGATGATGAGCAGCGCGACTACTTGCATTGCCATAAAGGGCAGCGCGCCTTTGTGAATATCCGAAGTGGGAATTTCCTTTGGCGCGGAGGTTTGCAGGTAGAAAAGCGAAAAACCCACAGGCGGGGAAATAAACGCGGTTTGCAGGTTGATGGCAAACAACACAGCGAGCCAAACCATGTCAATGCCAAGCGCCTGGGCGGCAGGCACAAAAAGCGGCATGGCGATAAAACTGATTTCGATGAATTCCAAAAAGATGCCAAGCAGGAAGATGGCAATGTTGGCGACAATGATAAACGCCCAATATCCGCCGGGCAAGTTGACCAGCCATTCGGTGATGAGTCTTTGTCCGCCCAAGCCGTCAAACACCAAACTGAAAAAAGTTGATGCAAATAAAATGGTAATCACCAGCGCTGTGACGCGCGCTGTGGATATGGCTGCTTCCCTCACCAATTTGAAGGAGAGTCTCTTATTCATCCACGCCAGCAAGGTGGCGCCAATGGCTCCCACGCTGCCTGCCTCGGTGGGAGAGGCAAAACCGAAGAAGATGCTGCCCAAAACGGCAAAGACGAGCAATCCTGGCGGGAGAATGACGCGCATGGCTTCGCGCAGCATTTCACCTTTTGTCAGGGCAAATTCACTTACCGGGGGAAGGGGCGCAAGTTCCGGCTTGATGCGCGTGATGACAATCACATACAACATATAAAGACCGGATAGTAAAAGTCCCGGTATCACCGAGCCGACAAAAAGGTCTCCGACTGGCACGCCGATTTGGTCGCTTAACACCACCAGCACCAAACTTGGCGGAAGCATTTGCGCGAGCGTTCCGGACGCGGTGATGGCGCCGGTTGCCAATTGGTTGTCGTACCCGTGTTTGATCATGGTGGGGAGCGCCAGCATTCCCATCATGATGATGGTTGCGGCGACGACGCCGGTGGTTGCCGCAAGCAATGTGCCAACCAGAATGACCGCGAGCGCAAGTCCGCCCCTGATTTTGCCCATCATTTTTCCCACAGTTTCGAGAAGTTCTTCAGCCAGCCCGGAGCGTTCAAAGACCGCGCCCATAAAGATAAAAAATGGGATTGCCAGCAGCGTAAAATCGGACATTGTCCCAAACCAGCGGCTGGGAAGCAGCTTAAGCAGGTTGAGGTTGAACGCGCCGAGCGCATACCCAATTCCGCCGAATAAGATGGCTGTGGCGGCAAAGGAATACCCAACGGGGTATCCGCTCATGATGAAGATAAAAAACCCGACGAACATAATAATGGAAAGCCATTCAAAGTGTGTCATGGTGTGTTACTCCCATTGTTCATGATGATTAATCCGCGCTATCTTTCTCGGTGGCGGGCAGGTTACTGCCATTGATGGTGGCAATATTTTTGATGATTTCTGATATGGTTTGCACCAGCAACATACCAAACCCAAATAAAATCATGGATTTGATTGGCGCGCGCGGAAGTCCATCCGGGTCGGGCGAAAGTTCCCACATGCCGTATGTTCCATCGGGTAGTCGTCCCCATGATTGCAAAACAGGGAAGGTGGTGACGTATATGCCAATGACGCAGAATGTAAGCAGAAAAAGCGTATGTCCCACCACGTCTACCCAGGCTTTTGTTTTGGGCGACCAATTCGCGTATAGAAAATCCACGCGGACATTTTCGCCATGTTTGAGGATGTATGCAAAGCCAAACAGGAAGGTCAGGGAAAACAAATACCATTGCATTTCGATCAGCATGTTAGTTGTTATCTTGAAGCCAAGGAACCTTCCAAGATACCGCGCGACAACATTATAGAACCCAATACCTACTGTTAAGATGACGAAGAACGCCGCCGCCTTGCCCAGATATTCGGTGAGGCTGTCAATAAAATTTGAGATTTTTAGCAATATTCGCATGATGCCGTCCTTTCTTGTGTTAGGGAATGTCGAATGATAGCATAAAAATTACATTCATTGTGCTATACTTCGGTTTTGTAATTCAAACCCACACACCAGAAAGGGACGCGCTTATGTCGAAAAATATTGTATTAACCTTGACCGGACACGATAAAGTTGGACTTGTGGAACACATCACCGACTTGCTTGTAAAGCATCACGGTAACATCGAATCCAGCCGTATGGCGCATCTGGGCGGGGAGTTTGCGATGCTGATGATGGTGGAAGTCGCCGACTCGGAAATTGCAAATATGGATAAGACTTTCAACGGGCTGCGCGGCGAGGGCTATCAAGTTACGCTGGCGCTGACTGAAGACGATTCGAGCAAGCACGCGGGCTGGCTTCCCTATCAAATCGAAGTGGAGGGCGCAGACCATGAGGGTATTCTTCACCAAATTTCTCATCACCTTGCCGCCCAAAATATTAGCATTGAAAATATGGACGCGTTTACAGCTCCCGCGCCAATGAGCGGCACGCCGCTGTTTACCCTGAAAGGCGTTGTGCTTGTTCCGCCCAAATTGAACTATCACAATTGGAGCAGCGCGCTGATCGAAGTCTGCGACGCTTTGAATGTGATTGTCAAAATCGAAATGGTGAAATGGCTCGATATAAACAGCTCGACAAGCGGGCATGTAAGATGGTAAGAACCAGCAGTAATAACTTTACTGTAAAAAAAGGACGCGACATTTTGTCGCGTCCTTTTTTTATTTGCCATATTCCTTCAAAACTTTTTTCAAATCCTCATGCGGCAGGGCTTTTGCGCTGACGTCATTGTGACCGACCATATCTTCTGCCGCAACCATGGCATTGATGATTGCCTCTTCGGTGGCGTACACCGTTGCGGAGAATATTGGGTCTATGTGGTCGTTTGACAATGTCTGAATGTGCGATAACCCTTTTTCATCGCCATATCCCGCGTTTGAATTTGCAGTAGAGAACGCAAGGAAAATATCCCCGGAGCCGTTTCCGCCAAGCGACCCGGTGCGCGCCATGCCGAGCGCGGCGCGTTTCGCAATCCGTTTTAATTGATGGGGGAGAACGGGCGCGTCTGTGGCGACAATGACAATGAGCGAGCCGTCATCCTGTTTGAAAGGGTTTTCCCCGCTGGTGAACGGCGCGTCATTCAACAAATGTTTGCCCATGGGGACGCCCGCAATCGTCAACTGATACCTTCTCCCAAAATTACATTGCGCCAGCACGCCAACGGTCCAGCCGCCGAGTTTTTCGGGCAATTTACGCGACGATGTGCCGGTGCCGCCTTTGAATTCATAGCACAACATTCCTGTCCCGCCGCCGACATTGCCTTCTTCGATGCCGCCGCCTTTTGCTGAAGCCAGCGCGCACATTACATGTTCTTCGCGGACATGAAACCGGTTCATTTCATTCAACCAGCCGTCTGCCGTTTCACCCACCACCGGCAGCGACCATCTTTGATACATCGCATTATTCTTTACCTGCCATGCGATGATGGTATCGCGCACGATTCCAACGCTGTGTGTGTTTGTGATTCCTATCGGACCTTCGAGCAAGCCGCCTTCATCCACCCATGCCGCGCCGGTCATTTCCCCGTTTCCGTTGAATGAATGTACGCCCGCATACACTGGCGCGTGGTTTTTATCTCCGCGTGGATGAATGATCGTGACGCCTGTCCGCGCAGACTTGCCTTCGATGATGGTCGCATATCCTACTGTCACCCCGCCAACATCGGTGATGGCGTTATGTGTTCCTGTGTTTCCCTCAAAAGGGATTCCCAAATCCCGCGCGCGCAGTTTCATTGTGAATGTTCCTTTGCAATTTTGACGAGCTGTTGTGTGATGCAGCGCATAATTTCGTCCGGCACGCCATCCATCGCCTGTGATTTGACGCGCGTATCAATTTCATCGTTGACATAATCCACGACGATGAATTGATCCGTGAGCGCAATTTCTGTGCTGAACCAATCGAGATTGCAGATGGACGCGATGCGCTTTGTAATTTCGCCCAGTGGGTTGAGTCCGCAGCGCAGATTTTCCTCCTCCCCAATCGTTTGGTAAATATGCGTGCCCGTATCCCACCAGCACGGGTAGGTTTTTCCATTGGAATAAAACACGCGAAACCACGCGGGCTTATCTTCGATGGCGCGCGGCGTGATGTGCGCCTGAAGCAAATATTTTTGTTCGGGGAATTGCATTCGCGCGCGCAGAATTTCATCCACCGTGTTTGCGCCTAGAATGACGCCCTCGCCGCCGCCTTCATTGGATGGCTTGATAACGAAATTTTCACCCAGCGGCGCAAGGTCAACGCGCGGAATGACGGGCTGTTCCAAGAATGGCGGGAGCAGGATGGTGTAAGGCGTGTGCAGTCCGCTGGTGATGAGCTCCAGATGCATGGTGGCTTTATCTTCCGACCATCGGGAGTTCTCTTCGGGGTTGATGCGGCGCGCGCCAAATTCTTTTGCCCAGCGCGGAATGGGGTCAAAGGTCGGCTCGCCTTGTCCGCGATGCAGCAGGGTCTTGAAGGTGGTGATGCCCTTGTATAGCGCGGTGATGGATTCGAGCAGGTTGTCAGGCTTGATTTGCCAAAGCGAAACGCCCTGCTCGATGCAGGCGTGTTCGATCATTCCGGCAAAGACATCGTCATATTCCCAATACCAGGGGAGGCATAAATCGTATCGCATGAGCGGTATTATAAAGTAGGAATCTGGTACAATGCCTCAAATTAATGAAAGGATATGAAATGAGCAAAGACACAGTACAAAATGGCGTAGTGGTTTCAATGGAATATACATTGAAGGTAGATGGCGAGGTTTTGGATTCTTCCAAAGATTCAGGACCTTTGTCCTTCCTTGCGGGACACGACAATATCGTCCCCGGTTTGGAACGCGAAATGATTGGCATGAAAGTCGGCGAAAGCAAGGATGTCGTCGTCTCGCCTGAGGATGGCTACGGCGAGTTCGATGAGGAGGCTTTTGTGGATGTGCCTGTCAGCGAGTTCCCCGACGATATGGAACTCGAAGAAGGTTTGGAAATGATGGTTACAGATGAAGATGGCAACCAGCAAATGGCATACGTTGACAGCTTTGATGATGAGGATGTAACGCTGAGCTTCAACCATCCGCTTGCAGGCGCGGAACTGCACTTTAGCGTCAAAGTGACCGGGCTGCGCGAGCCGACCAGCGAAGAGCTCGACCACGGACACGTCCACGAAGACGGACATCAACACTAAAAAAATAGACCCTAAAGGTTTTGCCTTTAGGGTCTATCATTTATGCCGTTGCTTTATTTTGCGTTTGCCATTTGAAGATTTGCCTGACTCCAAAACCGAATATCACCAAACCAAGAATCAAGCCGCCGAAGTTGCTGAGAAATTCGCTGACCAATTCCCATTGGCTGCCGAAACTATATCCCAGCCCGCCGTAGAGGGTGATCCAAAATATCTCTCCGCTGATGTCGTACATCAGAAAGCGCGAGAATTTATATCCGCTGCCGCCCGCGATCAGGTTGGTGGGAATGGCAACCGCGGTGACGAGCCAGCGCGTGAGGAAGATGGCAAGCCCGCCCTGCTTTTGGAACGAATCGCGCGCGCTGACCCACACCTGCGAACTTCCAAAGTGGCGCTGTGTCCAGTCTTTGGCGAAGTATCCCATCCCAAAACTGATCACATCCCCAAGCGCCGCGCCTATGAGTCCCAGCGCGGCGGCTTGCAGCCAATTCAAAAATCCCTGCTGGCTGAACGCGCCCGCTGCAATCACAACCACAGACGCGCCGACGGGCAAGCCCAACGCGCCGAGAAATAAAATCAGCCCGACCAATGGCGCGCCATAATTGATAACTTGCGTAAGGAGAATGTCATTCATGGCGTTGTAGTGGGGGAAACATAAGGAAGCGGCGTCGCGGGGAATTGCGGCGGTTGCTCTTGTTTTTGCATTGCCTGAATGGATGCTTTCACGTGCGCGAGAATGATGCCTTCTTCATTTGGGTAGAGTTTGTCGTTCAATTCTTTCAAACTCATTTTGCCGTAATTTTTATCCGCGTCTTTGTCGAAAGTGTTTTTGTCGAGGTCGAGCGATTTGAACAAGGCTTCGGGCGGGACGTCGTACATGCGCGCGATATATGGCACGGTCATCCAATCACGAATCAGGTCGAGGTCGGTTTGCTTGGCGGGGGGCGGTTTTCCAAAATTACCATTTCCGCGTATTCGTACAAATGAACGCACGGCGCGCATTCCAAAAAAGACGATTACGGCAACGCCGATTAAAATAAAAATCGAGGTGAGGATTTTTTGTTTCTTTGTCATAATTTATTTTACATGATGTTGGGTGGGAAAACTGTAAAGGAATTGTGTGTATATCATAAAACAGCGCGACTCTTTTTAGAGCCGCGCTGCGAGAATATATTATTCAACTATCGAGCGGTTAATCCTTCCACTCTAATTCAAAATTGCCGATGTAAACCGTGTCTTCTTCCTGAACGCCCGCGTCGCGCAGGGCTTCGTCAATGCCGAGTCGCTCCATCAATTTTTGGAAGCGGCGCAGCGAGCCATCATGCTCCCAATACGTCATCTTCGCGGAACGCTCGATGGCGACACCGGTCACGCGCCACTCATGCGCGCCTTCGCGTTTGATCTCGAACTGGTTCGGGTCTACATCCGGCGTGTAAACGGGCAGCGTTTCTTCCACTTCTTCCACCGGCATCTCGGAAAGTTTTTGGTGCGCGGTGATGAGAATATCGCGCGTATTGGCGCGTGTCATCGCCGACGCGGTGATCAAATCCACTTTTTTCTTTTTGAAACTGGCTTTGATCGTCTTCAACCTTTCCTGCACTTCGGGCTGGTCAATTTTGTTCAGCACCACAATCTGCGGTTTCTTGCCGAGTTTGGGGTCGAAGAGCGAGAGCTCGTTGTTGATTTGGGAAAAGTCCGCGAGCGGGTCTTCGGAGAGTCCGTCAATCATGTGGATGAGGACGCGCGTGCGCTGGATGTGACGTAAAAAGTCATGCCCCAAGCCCGCGCCTTCTGCCGCGCCTTCGATCAAGCCGGGGATGTCCGCCAAAACCACGGTGACATCCTCGTCAATGTTTGCCACGCCGAGATTTGGCTCCAGCGTGGTAAAGGGATAATCGCCGATCTTCGGTTTTGCGTTGGTCAAGGCTGAAAGCAGCGTGGATTTTCCCGCATTGGGCAAGCCGATGATGCCAATGTCCGCGATGAGTTTCAATTCAAGGCGCAGCGATTTTTCTTCATAGGGCTCGCCTTTTTCTGCGGTGCGCGGCGCCTGATTGCGCGACGTGGCAAAGTGCTGGTTGCCGCGCCCGCCGCGTCCGCCCTTGCAGACGAGCAGCCTCTGTCCCGCCTGGGTTAAATCTCCAAGCAGGTCGCCTGTGTCCGCGTCGTAGACAATTGTCCCCGGCGGGATGTAAATGACGAGGTCTTTTGCACCGCGCCCTGTCATCTGTGAACCGCCGCCATTTTTTCCGTCATCTGCCGCAAATTTTTCATTTTGGCGGAAAGCCGAAAGCGTGTTGAGCGTTGCCTTTACTTCAAAGACGACGTCGCCGCCCTTGCCGCCGTCGCCGCCATCGGGACCGCCAAGCGGAACAAATTTCTCACGGCGGAAGTGCATCATGCCGTCGCCGCCTTTTCCTGATCGTACGTGAATATTTACTTGATCTATAAACATGCTTCTATTATAACGGGTGGATATGCTTTCTTTATGAATAATACCAACTGAAAATCTTGTTGTATACCGCCAGCAA
>DZBA01000037.1:13914-15663 GCA_022729775.1 Anaerolinea thermophila
TTCATGCGCCTGTCCAACTGGCGCACCTGTCCCATGGGCTTGTCCATGTCAAAGGGGAGGAACTGTTGCAGCGTGGATTTATATGCCGTGAACTGCCAGTGACTCGCGCCCGCCATCGCGGTCACACCTTTGTATTGAACGCGCCAGTCTTTCGTCTCCGCATAAACTTTCTTATTCTCTTCCTCGGTTTGACCCAGCGAGAGATTGAATTCCAAAAATGTTTCCCACGGGATGAATTGACCTTCATCCAAAGTCGCATTTTCTTTTGCCCATTTCAAAGTCGACTCATAAAACTCGGGCGGCGTGCGGAACGGGCGCGCGGTCACCATGCCAACTTTCGGGAATGTTTCGAGAATCTCCACTGAGCGCGAAAGCCACTTGGGGGAGAATAAAACATCCGCGTCGGTGTATGCGATGATTTCACCAGGCGCGCCAGTCAACATCACATTCCACGCGCCGCCCTTGCCCATGTTCTTCTCGGACAAAATCAAATATTGGATTCGTCCCGCTTCTTTTTCGCTCACCAAAAAATCGCGCACCTCGGCACACGAGCCGTTATCGAACACCATCAAATCAAACGGCAGTCCCGCGTCCTTGCGCATGGATTCCAGCGAGACTTTCAACACGTCCAATGTCTCGGCGTAGAATCCGCTCAGGAAGGGGATGTAGTTCAACAACGCCACCGTGACTCTTTCGGGGCGGGGGACATCTTTTACAAATTTCGCAGGGTTTTGACCTTTTCGCATTTTGATTTCCGATTTTTGATTTTGGATTTACGATTTTTAACACGAAGATCACGAAGGAGAAATGCCAACCCGTTTTCTTCCCTTTGTGTACTTGGTGTCCTTTGTGTTAAGATTTAAAAAACTTTTGGAATCGTTTTTTCCATCGTTTAGGACGGGCAATGGATTCGATTTTATCTTCTGGCAAAAAGAAAAATATCTTACGAATGAAGAGTTCCACCTGACGCATAAACCGCGCGGAGTTCATCTTCGGGCGGACAAGTTTACCATCGGCGAGTTGGTGCGTCGCGTCGAGAATCGTGTAGCGGATGGCTGCGTGTCCGCCCGCGAGTTGGGTGTTGACATGACTCTCTGGGTGGTCGTAATGCGGCTTCGCGCCCGCAAGGTGGGCGTAATCGTGATTCTGGTGGACAATCGTCACCGATGGCGTGCAGTCAATCACGGGATAGTTTTCCATCCGCGCTTTGTAAATCATCCAGTTGTCCCAGCCCGCGCGCCCAATGGCAAAATTTGGTAAATCGGTATATTGGGATTTGGGAAATAAAAAGAAATCGCTGCCAGACGGTTTGTGTAGTTTGCCTTGACGATGGACAATGGACGATAGACGATTTTCCCAGCCGCTTGAAAAGTTAATTGGTTGGGCAATGTCATAATCCCAGCGTTGACTTAGCATGACAAAATTCTGGAGTGCGGGAGCTTGCTCCCGCATTTTCGACGGCAAGCCGTCGGATTCCAGAATACGTTTCGCCGCCTCCACAAAATCGGACATGAGCAGCATATCCGCGTTGATAATGCACAGCAGCTCACCTGTCCCATGCTCGCGTGCCAACTCAAACATGGATGAAATCAACGGCGTGCCGCTTTCATTCCGCTTGACGTTTGGCAAATGCTTCACGCCAAATTCTTTTGCGACTTCCGCAAGTCCGTGCTCTTCGCCGACGAGCAGAACTTCCACGTCAGGCAGCAATGTCCATGATTGAATCGCGTTGCGCTGAATCGTCGCAAT
>DZBA01000330.1 GCA_022729775.1 Anaerolinea thermophila
TATATCTTCTCTTGACCGAAGCGCTGACGCAGATAATTTGTCACTGCCAGCGTGTCGGAGATGAACTGCTCCGCGGTCATTGTCTCGGGCGGAATATCCGCGCTGTAGGAGAGTCCCGCGCCGCGCTGTTCCCACCAGACAACGGTGAAGCGCTCTTCAAGTCCCGTGGGGTAAGTTTGGGTCAGCCAATACTCAGGCATACCAGGTCCGCCGTGGACGAAAAGCAGCACAGGGTTGTTGATGTTCTTGCTCTTGATGAACATGCCCTGCTCCACGCCATTGATATTGACGCGGATTTTTTCCGACAGGCTGTTTGCCAGCGGATTTCCGTTTTCGTCCAAAAATGGATCAGGCGTTCCATGACTCCATGCCAGCAGCGCGCCGATGAGAACGAGAATACCCGCTAATAAAATGGTTGTGATGGTCAACATAATTTGTCCTGCCTTTTGTAAAAATGACTTCATGCGAATCGCTCCAGTTTGTATTTACCATAGACCATAGATGGGTCCTGTGAAATAGAAAACGATCAGCCCGACCGAGTTGCTGAATCCGTGCGCGAGAATTGCCGCCCACAGATTATTTTCATATTTCATCTTCAACCAGCTAAAGAACAACGCGTCCAACGTGGTGACGACTACGCCAATGATACCCTGCTCGGTATGGGCGACGCCAAACAACAGCGATGAAATTCCAATGGTCAGGACGAGTCCGATGGTGTTTTCTCCAAACACGGCGCTCAATCTGTTTTGCAAATAACCGCGATATACCATTTCTTCGCCAAAGGCAGCCAATGTCCAGGTGAGGATCAGGTACAGGGATAGCTGACTCAAATTTCCCTTGAGATTCGCAAACGCGCTCAAATCCTGCGTCGTTCCTGTCAGGTGATTCAGAATGGGCATGGTCACACCAATTTGTATCAACTGCCAGAGGATCACGCTGAGCAAGATGACGCCAATCATCTGCGCTGCGTTTTTATTTTTCTTGAAACCAAGCGCGGAAATGCCTTCACGTCGAATTAACAGAGAGATGACGATTATCCCCAAAACGATAAGGGTTGGGATGAAAATATCAAAGATGATAATTACAGATGCAAGGATAATTTCAATGACCGCGATGATTTTCCAAAGATGTTTAGGGTTCATTAGGTTCTCCGTTATTTTATTTTTTGAGGATATATCTTTTGAAGCAAAAACTCCCCTGCCAAGAGGGGAGTTTTATGCTGTCCGAGTGGATAGGTATTATTTTGTACGAGACTATGTTTTCAGGTTGTGAAAGAAAGATACCGTCAACCCAATCGCAAACGCGCCCATGATGACCCACGAGCCGATCATGCCGATATATACGCCCATCGGAAAGACAAGCCCTGCCAGCGTTTGGCTGACCGTTTGCCCGATGACCACGACCCCGATCAACGCGCAGAAGATCATCAGCGGAGCGGCGAGCAGGTAGCCCAGCGGTTTTCTCTGCCAGATGAAAATTCCCGCGATGACACATGCCGGGGTGATGACCGCCGAGTCGAATCCGTGCGTGAACATTGTTGTATAGGGACCGATATTCGCAGGCGCGGAACCAATCAACATGGGCGAAATTAACTCGCTGATCCAAATGAACAGCGTACCGATTCCAGCCGCGAAGAGAAAGACCGCTATGCCGCGATGTGGAAACGCGGGTTTGATTTTCTGCGCCAGCGTGTCAACATCGAAAGTTGCCAATGCAATAATGGTCGCAAATAAACTGGCGGAGAATGAAGCGGCGTAAAATAAAAACAATGGATTGAACGTTGCCGCAAAGGTCATCGAGACGCCGTTGTAGAGGAAGTAGAACAGCGCGGGGATCATCATGATTTGCGCTTTGAGCGAACCGCGCAATGCCATCACGTAAACGGCAAGTGTCAACGGAACTACGATGAAAAGCGTCACCGCGTCTGTGCCGCGAAAGCCTGCGCCCACCAGCAGCGAATCGTTGTGATACATCCCGCGTCCGTACATCTCAACTTCCTGTCCGTGAACATTTACAAAAGTGAATTTTCCTTCGTTTTCGGCTGAATAGAACAATCCAACGCTTGCGGTAAATATGCCAAGCAGGATGATGAGAGGGATAAGCCATTTTATAGCGGGATGTAAGATGACTTTCATAGTAAGGATTTCCATATCAATCAGTGACGTTTTTCAACAGCGATACCGTCGCTGCGAGATTGAGCGCGGTGATGACCAAAAATGGGATCGCAATTCCCGCGCCTTCGGGAGCGCCAGCCAACATCATATTCACCATCATCGTGGAGACGGCGAGTCCGAGCGTGATGGCTTTCAAGACAAAGACCGAGGTGAGCAAATAGCCCCACGCGCTGCGGCGCAAAAGCAAAATTCCAGAAAGAACCGCGAGCGGGATGATGAGTCCCAAGTCCATGGCTTGAATGACAAAGGTGGTGGTGTTATCCAGCACAGGCGGGACGTTTTGCAAAATCGGCGGGAGGACTTTGCCCAGCCATGCCATCGTCAAGAATCCGCCGATGAGGAAAAGCAGCGCGGCGATCCATCCGCGCGGGAGGTTGTCGGAAAAATGGCGCGGGAGAGTCTCCAAATCGAAGGACATCATGCACAGGATGAAGGCATACAGGCTGAGCGAGAACAACGCGACGTACACGAGAAACAGCGCGTTGAACATCGTCAGCATGGACATGGACATGTAGGTATAGAGGAAAAATCCGAGTGTGCCAGTGAGTAATAATCGTCCGCGCAGCGAGCCGCGAAACGCCATCACCGTGGAGATGACCAGCATGGGCAAACCGACAAACAGGGTGATGATGTCGTTGCCTTGCTGCTGCGCCGCGCTGCTGACCGTGTCGTAGTAATACAATCCGCGCGCGTTGATGGTCACGGTCTCGCCGCGATGACTGGTGAACGCGTAGGGTTCACCGTTGGTTTTGTAGAATAATCCCATGCCCGCCGCGAAGAGGGCGAGGATAAAGATCAAGGGGATGAGGAAAGTTAATGCGGTTTTGTTTTTCATTGTTGATGTCCTTTCTCCCTACATTGTATATTTACAAGAATAAAAACTCCCCTGCCGAGAGGGGAGTTTTTTACTGTCCGAGTGGATAGGTGTGAGTTGATTGCCGACTATTTATTTTATCTTCAATTTGCTTGTAAACATCACGACCTTTAATATCTCGTTTTACAGCAAACAAGAATAAACCTTTTTCTTTGCTTTTCTTTTCCCATAATTCGCCAATGTTGATTTTTTCTTTTGAATCATCATTGGTTTCGTATGGCTTGCCTTTATATTCGATAACTAAAGTACGCCCATCATTGAGCAAAGCAACAAAATCAGGATAAAAATAATCGGTGGAAGTTGGAAGCCTGAAAGAGTTTTCCAGTTTTGAAATATTTCTTACCCAACACTTGATAGACGTATTTCTATCAATCGCTTGGGCGCATTCAAATTCTTCGCCGTCCGATTCCAGTTCTCCAATGAGCGGGTAATAATTTTTGTTGAAAATGTGCCTGCCTTTGTAATACCAATGCGCGGGATATTGGAATGGGTCAGTTGGATAAGCAAAGCCATCTTGATAATTTGTTTCAACGGCGGCGTTTGCTCCAAATAATCTTGTTTGATAACCTTTTGCAATCGCGTCATCGTAATAAGATTTTATTTTGTCGCGCAACGATTTTTCAAGAATGTAGCGGGCGCGGGCAAGGTCAGAAAGCGGAATATTTCGTTTTTCAATCAGGAAAGAAAGTGTCCTTCGCAAGTGTTCAAGTAAAACTTCCTGACGCAAATAAGGCGGGCGGATTTTTCTTTCCAAATCCTGACTTAATTGATTGACTGTCCAGTTTGTAGGCGCGTCGCTTAAATCAAACAGCGTTTCGCTTCCCAAAAACTTTGTTGTAAGAT
>DZBA01000038.1 GCA_022729775.1 Anaerolinea thermophila
GCTTTAATCTGCAATATTTTGTGTAATTAGGCGTGTATAATTAATTAAGTGACCTTACGCAAAACGTTCCGAAGGTTGGCGCAATGTAACCGCGTTTTACGAGGAAACCTTCGGAACGGTGCGTAAGTTAATTAAGTAACCTTACGCGCTGTCATTTCGAGCGAAGCGAGAAATCCTGTCCCGCTACAAAGGGTTTCTCCTCGCTCTGCTCGTCGAAACGACAACACCGCATAAGGTGAGTTAATTATGATATGAGCGTCTTTTATAGTTTTATAGATTGAGGCATACATGACGTTGGTAATGCATGTGGCAGGAAATAATCACATATTGCCAGAGCGTTTTGCTGGGGAGAACGCCTCCCATGAAACGACAGATGGGCAAGTAAAAAAAAGCCTGCCTCCTTTTCGGAGAGGGGAGATTATAAATTTAATATTTTTCTCCTTTGCTTATTGGGTGTCTGTTCGATTGGGGATTTTATTTACTACACAGGCGACGGGGATTTCTTTTGTATGGTTTGCAGGCGGAGTGGCGCTTGCAGCCTTATTGCTTAACCCCAAACATCATTGGTGGAAATTTTTACTCATTATTTTTTTTGCCAATATTTTGGTAAATTGGAAAATCGGAATCCCACTTTGGGCAGGGATTGGATTTGCGTTCGCGCAAACCCTTGAAGCGTTGGTCTGCGCCTGGGCGTTGATTTACTTTTCGCGGGGCAAGGTCACATTTGGGCGTTCAGCGGAAGTCATTTTTCTGTTTGGGATCGCTGTTTTTGGCAATGGCATGATTGCTATAATTGGCGCGTTTGTATCTGTTTCTACCTACCATTCTTCATTCACCGAAGCCTGGCTAGTGTGGTGGGTATCGCATGGCTTGGGAATCATGTTGCTTACGCCCGCGCTTGTTGCGCTGCATTCTATTCACATCGCGGCTGTTCCACTCCGCTTCCAAAAAGCGCTCGAAATGGTTTTGCTTGCTTTTATATTGATATTTTTTGCGTGGCTCTTGTTTGGACCGTTTAACGACGCGGAAGAACCCATCTTGCGAAATTATATGTTCTTCCCGCTCTTGATTTGGATCGCGTTCCGCTTTGAGTTGCGGGATATGGCAAGCGCGCTTTTGACATTTTCAGCAGTGGCAATATGGCAAACTTTTCAGGGACATGGAATTTTCGCTTTTGCGCATCAATCCCGCGCGGAACATTTCCTCGCGCTTCAAATCTACTTGAACGTTGTCGCCTTTTCCGGCTTGCTGTTAAGCGCGGTGGTGAGCGATAGAAGGCGCGTGGAACACGTCTTGCAGGAAAGCCGCAGCGAGCTTGCAACAGCCCAGCTGCTTGCCCATATCGGACATTGGATTTGGGATGTGTCATCGCAAACCATCGAATGGTCTGATGAAATCTATCGCATTTTGGGCGTTCAACCTCAATCGTTTACGCCTTCTTTTGCAGCCTTCGAAGCCGCCGTTCACCCGGACGATTTGGCGGATTTTTCAACGCGCCGAAATCAGATGCTCGAAGATAAAAAAGATGTTGTCTTTGAATATCGCATCCTCCTGCCCGACAAGACAATTCGATTTATGGAAGAGCGCGCAAAACTGGAATGTGACGAGTTTGGCAAAGTCCTGCGCGTGATTGGCGCTGTGCAAGACGTTACCGAACGCAAACATGCCGAAGAAGCGCTACGCGCCAGCGAGGAAAAATATCGCACGGTGGCAAATTTCACCTATGATTGGGAAGCTTGGCACGCGCCTTACGGAGTCTATTTATATGTCTCGCCGTCTTGCGAGCAAATCACGGGATACACGCCGGATGAGTTTATGAAAGACGCCAACCTGATTATAAATATCACGCATCCCGACGATCGCTTTAAGATGGTTGAACATTTTCGCTCAACCACCCGCCACCTCACAGGGGATAAAATTATATTTGATTTTCGTATTATTACAAAAGGCGGTGAAATGCGCTGGATCAACCACACATGCCTTTCCGTCTACGACGATAATGGGATGTGGCTTGGACGGCGCGAGAGCAACCGCGACATTACCGCGCGCAAAAAAAACGAATCGGTTTTGCGCTCGCGCCTGTGGCTGAGCCAATACGCGGACACTCATAGCGTGGATGATGTGCTGCAAAGCACCTTGAACGAAGCAGAAGCGTTGACCGAAAGCCAAATTGGCTTCTTCCACTCGCTCGATGAAGGCGAAAAAATGCTAACCTTGCAAATGTGGTCTTCCAACACGCTGCAAAACATGTGCAAAGCCGAAGGCAAGGATATGCACTATTCTGTTGATAACGCCGGGGTCTGGGCAGATTGTATTTATACGCGCGAACCCATTATTTATAACGATTATCTCAGCCTGCCGCATCGCAAAGGCTTACCGGAAGGTCACGCCCCTGTTTCGCGCATCCTCGTCGTGCCAATCATCCGCAACGATTTTATCGTCGCCATCTTCGGGGTGGGGAATAAATTGAAAGACTACAATGACAGCGATGTTAAGGCGATTTCACAAATCGCAGATCTGATGTGGGATGTCGTTTTGCGAAAAAGGTCTGAAGAGGAAGTCCGCAAAGCTAAAGACGAACTGGAAGTCACAAATAAGGAATTAGAAACCGCCCTTGCCCGTGAAAAAACATTATCTCATACCGATGTGTTGACCGGCATCCATAACCGACGTTACTTATTCGAAATCGCCGAACGCGAGTTTGATTTTGCCCAGCGGCATAAAACTCCCCTTTCTGTCATTATGTTCGACCTCGACTACTTCAAAAAAGTTAATGATACTTTTGGTCACGACATTGGCGACCGCGTCTTGCAGTGCGTCACTCAGGCTGCCTGCGCGGAACTGCGTTCTTCTGACGCCATCGGGCGCTATGGCGGCGAAGAGTTTCTCATTATCCTGCCGATGACAACCGCGCAGCAGGCGTATACGCTCGCAGAACGCGTCCGCGCGGCAGTGGAAGCGGTGCGCGTGCCAACGCCAAAAGGAGACGCGCTTGTCACATTGAGCGTGGGTATTTCAGAATTAAACTGCATACCCAAGCTTGCTTCCGGCGATGCCGAATCACTCGATTGCCTAATCCGCTGCGCGGATGAAGCCATGTATAAATCCAAGCAGGCGGGGCGGAATCGCATCACGATTTATCAGATGGAATAACAACTTGAATCAATTAATTTCTATTGTCGGCGCAAGCGGCGTGGGCAAAACAACTTTCGCGCGCGCGTTATGTAAACATCATCATTTTGTCCTTGCCCCTGAGCAGCACATCGAGCGCCCTTTTCAAATCCTCTTCAAGCAGGATGTAAAATACGCGCTTGCAAATCAATTGGATTACCTGCTCTTTCGCGCAGAACAGGAACGCGAACTGCGCGGGCGCGGACAATCCATCCTGATGGATGGCGGGCTTGACCTTGATTTTCACGGCTTCACGCGGCTTTTCCACGCGCGCAGATTTCTCACCGATGCCGAGTTTGACCTGTGCCGCCGATTTTATGAACATACGCGCGGGTTACTCCCGCCGCCAGATTGGATTATTCACCTCAGCGCAGGCGCAGATGTCATCCGCGCAAGACTCGCCTCGCGCGAAAGAATCAACATTGCTTCCAGTGATGACGCGGAGCAACTCAGCGCGTTTGTCAACGAATGGCTGGCAAATATTCCCGCAAGCAAAATCATCCGCCTCGATGTATCTTGTGAAGATAAAGATTATTCAAGCGCAGTGACAATGTTGCTGCGGGCGCTTTCTGCGTAATATTTTTTTATCCCGTCTCATCCAATGGACATGAAAAACTTTAGAACTATCTCTCACATGATTACCCCCCAAATGGTGGTGGAAGGCGCGGGCGTTTTATTGAGGCGTTCCGTGTCGCCGCGCGCCAGTAATGAATATGACCCATTTTTACTCTTTGACCATTTTGCATTCAACAATCCGCTGGAAGGTCCCATTCGCGGGTCTCCCACGCACCCGCATCGCGGCATTGAAACTGTAACCTACATGCTCGATGGTTCTGTGGCGCATCGCGACAGCCTCGGCAATCAGGGCATCATCGGCGCGGGGGATGTCCAATGGATGACCAGCGGGCGCGGAATTTTGCACGAAGAAATGCCGCGTCGCGGCGAGAGTGGAAATATCTACGGCTTTCAACTCTGGGTAAATTTACCTGCCGCGCAAAAGATGAGTCAACCGCGCTATCAAGAAGTGAAAGCCAGCGCGATTCCTGTTGTTGAAAAAAATGGCGCAAAAATTCGGCTCGTCGCCGGTGAGTTGGATGGCATAAAAGGTCCTGTGACTGAAATTGCCGCCGCGCCGCTTTACATGGATGTCACCCTCTCTGCGGGCGCGGAGTTTAACCTGCCTGTCCCCGCTGGTCATGCTGTGCTTGCTTATCTATTTGAAGGCGCGGGCGAGTTTTCTGAGCAGGGGATTGAATCAGTTTGCATGGTTATTTTCAATGATGATGGTGATGGCGTGCATATCAAGACCGCTACAGGCGCAAGATTTATGCTCATCGCTGGCGCGCCCTTCAAAGAACCGAGTGCGCCTTACGGTCCCTTTGTGATGAACACCATGGAAGAAATTCAACAGACCATTCAAGACTTGAGAAACGGGACGTTTATATAATTGCGCGGCGTGCAAAAAAAACTGGGGCTGCCCTTTTGGGACAGCCCCAGTTTCAAAAAAACAACTCCGCGATTATTCTTCCTTCTTTGCTTCCATTTCTTTCTTGTGCGCTTCGATAATCGTTCCAGCAATGTGTGATGGGACGTTATCGTAGTGGTCAAATTCCATCGTGAAATATCCGCGCCCACCGGTGATGGAACGCAGCTGCGTGGTATAGCGCGTCATTTCAGCCATCGGCACATGAGCCACAATTACGGTATTGCCAAGCTCCGAATCAGTGCCTTGAACGCGCCCACGGCGGGTGTTGAGGTCGCTCATTACATCGCCCATGTTTGCATCGGGGACAGTAATGCGGACATTCATCACCGGCTCGAATAAAACAGGACCAGCATCCTGCACGGCAAGTTTGAACGCTTCGCGCCCGGCAATTTCAAACGCGACGGGTTTTGAATCCACTTCATGCTCTTTTCCGTCGTACACAATCACCTTGACGTTGCTCATTGGATAACCCGCAAACGCGCCGCGTTCCAGTGTCGCCTTGATGCCCTTTTCAATCGGGGGCAAATATGACTTGGACAGGTTCATTCCCACAAGCTCATCCGTAAATTCAAAATCTGCGCCGGGCAAAGGCTCGATGCGGAGATGAACTTCGCCAAATTGTCCCGCGCCGCCACTTTGCTTTTTGTGACGGTATTGCCCTGAGGCTTTGCGCGTGATACCCTCGCGATAAGGAATCTTCGGTTCGTGCGGCGCAAGCCCCACTTGGAATTTTGTCTGCGCGCGGCGCAATGCGACATCAACATGCTGGTCGCCCATGCCCTGCAAAACGGTTTCATGCGTAATATGGTCGTTCTGCCATGAGAGGGTCATATCCTCTTCACAGAGACGGGTTAATGTTGGGGTGATTTTTGCGGCATCGGCTTGTGTCTTGGGAGAGAGCGCAACGCGATACAACGCGGCGGGGAATTTCGGTTTCTCGATTGTCAGCGGATGATTCTTTTCGCAGAAGGTATCGCCAGTCGAAGTAACGTTCAATTTGGAAACAGCAGCAATGTCGCCGGCATGAATCAATTTTGCAGAAATGGATTCTTTTCCGCGCTGGAAGTGCAAACCCGAAGCGCGTTCGTCCGCGTTCTTGGTTTGATTCCACACGTGAGCATCCGCCTGAAAAGTCCCAGAATACACGCGGAAGTACGTCACGCGCCCCACAAAAGGATCAGCGGTGGTCTTCCAAACATACGCAGCCAGCGGTTCAGTGTCTGACGGTTTTAATTCTTCTTCGCCGTTCTTGCCCTGCGCCACACGCTTAATAGCCTGCAAAGGCGAAGGAAGAAGGTCAATAATATCGTTGAGCAGCGCAATCGCGCCGATTTCATGCCCGCCAGCGGCGCAGAATACGGGGACGAATTCACCCGCGTAGACCACATCCTCCAAACCGCGCACCATTTCCTCATCGGTGAGCGAGCCGCTTTCGAGATATTTTTCCATCAGGGCGTCTTCGCCTTCTGCGGCGGCTTCGACCAATTGGAAGTGAGCCTGTTCTGCGGCTTCTTTCAAATCAGCGGGGATTTCAGCAATGGTATTGCCGTCACCCATGTACGCCTTCATGCCAATCACATCCACCACGCCCTTGAACTCGTGCTTTTCGCCGATGGGCAAATGGACTTTGAGAGCGCGTTTGCCGCGCGCCTTGATGAATTCTTCAACGGCGGCATAGGTCTGCTCGAAATTTGCGTTATCACGGTCCATTTTGTTGATGACAAACAAGCGCGGCAGTTTGAATTCTTCGGAATAACGCCACGCAAGTTCAGTGCCGACTTCAATGCCTGCCACTGCGTCCACCAAAATAATTGCGCCATCTGCAACGCTTAAAGCAGATACCGCCTCACCGACAAAATCGGTGTAGCCGGGCGCGTCAATTACATTGATTTTATAATTTTTGTGTTCAACAGGGATTACGCTCGAATAAATGGAAATTTTACGACGCTGTTCCTCTTCATCATAATCAGAAACCGTCGTCCCGTCCTCGACCCTACCTAGCCGGGTTGTTGTCTTGGTGGCATGGAGAAACGCCTCAGCCAGCATGGTTTTCCCCGCGCCTCCATGTGAAACCAAAGCAACGTTGCGAATAAACTCGGTGGTATACTCTTTCATGGAAATAGCCTTCCTATATGTAGGATTATGTAAGATTTAGAGCAAGTCGTATGATTGTAAAAGAAGTTAAATGAATTGTCAAAGTGTTAAGTGTCATAGTCGCAATATGACATTTAACCGCCAAAGGAACTTTCCACTTCAATGATTAACCAATATTCCTTCATTTTGCTGGCGCTGGCTTTCAGCATTGTGGCGGGTTTCATCCTGCTCAACAACAAGCCGCGCTGGAATGATTTTCTCGCCTTCGCGGTGGTTGTCGTCGGATTCGTCACCGCATGGCTGGTTCTGCATCCCGTTCAAACCCCGCTCATGGATAATGCAAAAAAAGTACAGTCCATGATTGGCGCGGGCAAGCCGGTCCTTTTACATTTTCAATCCCCTTACTGAATTGGCTGCACCGCCGTAAAGCCCGTCGTTGACGAGCTCGAACAAGAACTTGGAGACCGCCTTCTCTTCATCCGCCTAAACGTTCAAGAGGAAGTCGGCAAAGAACTTGCCCCGGTATATGGCTTTGAATATACGCCCACTTTCATTTTCTTCGATGCGCAAGGAAAGGAAGTCTGGCGCACAGCCGGTGAATTTGACCCGCAAAAAGTGCGCGATACGCTGGGGAAGTAAGACAACCCGCTTTACGTAACGCATAAAAAACGTACCGATGAATTTCCTACACCGCCTCATCTTTAATTTCTGGTATTTTCGCAAACCACCCTGGGACAGCGGCATTACGCCGCCGGAATTGTTTGAATTTATCCAAACCCATCCGGCGGGGCGCGCCATTGACCTCGGCTGCGGCACAGGCACCAATGTCATTACGTTGGCAAAAACTGGCTGGCAAGTCACAGGCGTGGATTTTGCCGCGCGCGCGATTCAAATTGCAAAGCGCAAAGTTAAAAACGCGGGCGTGAGCGCGAACCTCTTTGTAGATGACGTTACCCAACTCAAAAATATCAACGCACAATTTGACCTTGTCCTCGATATTGGATGTTTTCATGCCGTTTCTCCCAAAGCGGATTATCTGCGCCAGTTGAATCGCATCCTCGCCCCCAATGGGTTTTGGCTCATGTACGGATTCTTCAAACCGGATGACGCGCCTCTCTCTGACACCGGAGTGACTCCCGCAGACCTCGAACTTATCGCATCCCAAAACTTGACACTCCTCACGCGCAAAAATGGATTTGACAAACGAGAACACCCATCCACATGGCTACTGTGGCAGAAAAACAAATAAGCATACAGGTAAACAAGAAAGAATGAAGGTTCTATTTTTATTTTTAGACGGTATTGGACTTGGAGAAAATAACGCGGATATAAATCCGCTTGCCCGCGCGGAGATGCCCCATCTTGAATTATTGCTTGGCGGGCAAAAAATGATTCGCGGCACAGCCCCATTTGAAGGCGAACGCGCCACCCTGCTTTCCATTGACGCGGGACTGGGCGTGAAAGGTTTACCCCAATCTGCAACAGGACAAGCCGTATTGCTCACCGGCATTAACATCCCCGCAGAATTGGGCTACCACTACGGTCCTAAACCCAACCCCGAAGTCGCTCAATATTTGAATGGGAATACCATCTTCTCGAAAATGGTTAAAGCGGGAAAAACAGCCGCGCTGCTCAATGCCTACCCAGCGGGATATTTTGAAGGAATTGATTCTGGCAAGAGGTTATATTCATCCATTCCGCTTGCCGTAACAAACGCGGGGCTTCCCCTCTTTACACAAGACGACTTATATAAAGGAAACGCGCTCTCTGCCGATTTTACCGGGAAAGGCTGGCGTAAATTTCTCGGCTTGACCGATGCGCCGCTCTTGACCCCGCACGAAGCAGGACACAAACTTGCCGAACTCGCAAAGCGCTATGATTTTTCTTTCTTTGAGTATTGGGCAAGCGATTACGCCGGTCACAAACAAGATATGGATTCTGCCATCAGGCAATTGGAAATTTTTGACGGCGTGCTAAATGGTCTGCTGGAAAACTGGCAAGATGAGGATGGCTTGATTTTGCTCACCTCTGACCATGGCAACATGGAAGACCTGTCTACGCGCAAGCACACCCACACACCCGTTCCGCTGTTATTCGTTGGTGAAAAAACAATCAGGCGCGAATTCCAAAAAAACATTCAGAACCTCACAGGAATCGCTCCTGCAATTTCAAAATTATGGATGCTATGATGATCAAAACTCCCCACCGCCGTTTCAATCCACTCAGTGGTGAATGGGTGCTTGTCTCGCCCCACCGCGCTACCCGTCCCTGGCTTGGGCAGGTCGAAAAAACCCCGCCCGCCATGCTCCCCGCATACGACCCGACTTGTTATCTTTGTCCGCGCAATGAACGCGCAGGCGGGATGATGAACCCCGACTACCATGACTCGTATGTATTCGAAAATGACTTCGCGGCTTTACTTCCGCAAGCATTGGATGAAACGCCCGCTTCTCAACATCCATTGTTTGTAGCTGCGCCCGAACAGGGAAAATGCCTTGTGGTTTGCTTCTCGCCCCGTCATGATTTGACCCTGCCCGAATTGGGTTTGCCCGCCATTGAAAACGTCCTCACGACATGGGCGAAACAATCTGCGGATTTAATGGAAGAGGAATACATCCAATACGCGCAGGTGTTTGAAAATAAAGGCGCGGTAATGGGCTGCTCGAACCCGCATCCGCACAGCCAAATTTGGGCGCAGTCGCAAATCCCAAACGAAATCATCAAGGAACTTTCCGCGCAAACTGAATATTACAAAACAAACAACAGCCCGCTGCTTGTGGATTATGTCCGGGAAGAACTCAAACGAAAAGAGCGCGTCCTCTTTTCCAATGACCACTTTACCGCAATGGTTCCCTATTGGGCAGTGTGGCCCTTTGAAGTTTTGGTGAGCGCGCATCGCCCAAGCCGGTATTTGAAGGAATTATCTTCCATTGAAGTTTCCGCGCTGGCTGAGATATTCAAACAAGTCACCACAAGCTACGATAATTTATTCGAGATATCCTTCCCATATTCGATGGGATTTCACCAAGCCCCCGCAGATGGGCAGCCGCATCCCGAATGGGTTTTACACGCGCATTTTTATCCGCCGCTGTTACGCTCTGCCACTGTCCGCAAGTTTATGGTTGGCTACGAAATGCTTGCCATGCCGCAGCGCGACATCACCCCCGAAGTGGCAGCGGAGCGGTTACGATCTGTCCCTGACATCCATTATAAGCAACGCGGTTAAGCGTCAGCAATTCCAAATCTGGAACAAAAAAATTTAGATTTGGAATTGCTGGTTAAGCGTTGAGGTCTACCAAACCTGAACGAATTGCAAACCGTACCAGTCCCGCCAGATTGTGAACGCTTAGTTTTTCCAACAAGCTCGCGCGGTGTTTTTCCACTGTTTTTTCGCTGATGAACAACATCCCGGCAATTTCGGCGCTGGTGTGTTCTTCAGCGATCAGTTGCAGGATTTCTTTTTCGCGCGGCGAGAGAGTATCCAATGGATTAGCGCTGCTCCCCTGCATGAGCGGCGCATTTTCCATCATAATGGATGAGATAGGCTTGCTGAGATACATGTGTCCCTGCGCAACCGCGCGGACAGCCTGCACCAACTCCTCGCCTACCGAAGTCTTAAGCACATACCCAAGCGCGCCGCTTTGCAAAGCCTGGCGCACCAAGCCCGCATCGGCATACATGGAAAATAACAAAACATGGACAGACAGTTTCAACTGGCATATCCGTTCAGCTGCCTGAATCCCGTTCAAGCGCGGCATCATAATATCCATCAATAAAACCTGCGGGCTTAATTCAGCAGCCATTTCCACCGCCTCCTGACCGTTCGCTGCTTCACCGATGATTTTCAAGTCTTTGTTCCGCTCCAATAAAGCGCGGATGCCTGCCCGTACCATCGAGTGGTCTTCTGCAATCAAAAGTTGAATCATGTTATGCTACCTCATTCATTTGGCTTCAGCGGCACATACGCTGTGATAATTGTCCCGCGGTCTGGTGTAGAGTTGATAAACAAGCTGCCTCCCACAAGTGTCAAACGCTCACGCAAACCAAGCAAGCCGATCCCGCTTGTGTTTGCCGCGATATTAAATCCAACCCCATTATCTTGAACGGTTAGGGATAATTCGTTGCCCTCGGCAAGCAAGTCCACCCAGATTTTACTTGCCTGCGCGTGACGGGCGACATTGGTCAACGCCTCTTGCAAAAAGCGATACAGGGTGACAGTGCCAACGTCGCTGGCAATGGGAATTTCTGCGCCAGATTCAAAAGCCAGGGGAATATGCGAGCGCGCGCTAAAATCAACGCAATAATTTTCGAGCGCAACGCGCAGCCCCACCGTATCAAGAATCGGCGGGCGAAGGTCTTGCGCCATGTTACGCATTTTTTCAAGCGTCTCGGCAGTTTCTTTCAACAAGTCTTTTAATCTTACGCGCAGGGCATCTTCGCTTAATGGCAGGTCACTGCATAAATTTTGCAAATTCAAAAGATGTGCGGTCAAAGACTGTCCGAGGTCGTCATGCAGTTCGCGCGAGATACGCTGCCGTTCGCTTTCTTGAGCCTGCAAAACACGCGCTGTCATGTGACGTAATTGCTCGCGCTGCTCCACCAATGCGCGATAGCGATTCAAGCGCGTGAGTGTTTTCAGGCGCGCGCGTAATTCCTGCCTGTCTAATGGCTTGGTGAGAAAATCATCCGCGCCGGCTTGGATGCCGGTCAAGCGCGAAGCATAATCATCGAGCGCGGTCAAAATCAAAATTGGGATTTCAGCCAATCCATGAGTGGCGCGAATACGGCGGCAGACTTCAAAGCCATCCATGCCGGGCATCATCACATCCAACAAAATGACATCGGGCAAAACTTGCGCTGCTTTTTCCAGCGCGGATTCGCCGTTTCGGGCAGTTTCGATTTGATAGCCCTGACCTTCCAAAATTGCATTCAGCGTGGCAATGCCTGCCTCTTCATCATCTACAATTAAAATTTTCCCTGTCATATTTACATCCTTTATTTCTTTATTATTTTTCGGTGACGCGGCTGCAAGTATAGGTCCATCATCTTTGTTAAGTTTTTAAGTTGAATCGGCTTGCTGATGTAATCGTTCATTCCCGCAGAGATGCAGCGTTCCCTATCGCCTGGCATGGCAAGCGCGGTCAACGCGATGACGGGGGTATCCACTGTGTCTTTGTTTGCGCGAAGATTTGAGACCACTTCAAAGCCATCCATGCCGGGCATTTGGACATCGAGCAAAATCAAATCCGGGTGTTTTTCTTTTGCCAGTTTCAACCCGCTCAAACCATCGCGCGCAATGAAAACAAAATAACCGAGCGACAGCAGGTAATCGGATAGGAACATGACGACGGATTCTGTATCCTCTACCAACAAGATATTTCCCGCGCGCGTTATTTTTTGAATTGCATCTGACGCTTTTTTCTCGGCTGTTTTACCGGCTCTGGAATTTTGTTTCAAGGGCGACCATGGCAACGAAAATGTAAATTGACTTCCTTGCCCGGGGACGCTTTTCACGCTGACATTGCCGCCATGCATACGCGCCATTTGCATTACCAACATCAGCCCCAAGCCTGTCCCCGACGAGGTGCGCGTAAGGCTGGAATCCAATTGTACAAAAGGCTGAAAGAGCCTCTGCATATTTTCTTCTGTAATGCCAATGCCGGTATCCCAAACCGTAAACTTAATTTCATTCAATCTAGAATTGACCGTCGCCTGTACGCCCGCCTTCCCTCCCTCTGGCGTGAACTTGATTGCATTCGACAGCAGGTTTACCAACATTTGCAACAAACGGCGCGAATCTCCGCTGACATACTGCGCGCGTTCTTCCGCGTCGAAAGAGAGGGCAATGTTCTTCTTTTGCGCCATTTCCTTGACCATGCGAAAGCCGGATTCAAACAACGTCTTAATGGATATATCGGACACATTTAATTCCATGCGCCCGGCTTCGATTTTGGAAAGGTCTAAAATGTCGTTAATTAAGGAAAGTAAATGCGCGCCGCTTTCATTGATGGTGACAATATATTTTTGTTGTTTATCGTTTAACTCGCCAATGGTGCGCTCCAGCAGGCTTTCTGAAATACCCATCACTGCATTAAGCGGCGTGCGCAGTTCATGACTCATATTGGCAAGGAATTCATCCTTGATGCGCAAGGCGCGTTCCATTTCGAGGTTGGCGCGGAGCATGGTCGCTTCGGTTTCGCGGCGTTCGGTCACATCCACAGATACGCCGATCATGCGCTCCGGTTTATTTTCCGCGTCGTACAAGATGACTACATTGGAAGAGATGTAGCGCGTGGAACCATCCAACCGAAAGACACGGTGTTCCTCCGCAAAAAAGCCCGCGTTGCTGACCGCTTCGGTGAATTGTTTTTTTAGGGTCTGAAAATCGTGCGGATGAATCATCTCCAACCACACATCGAGAGGACGCGCGATGCCGTCCAAACTTCTGCCGTGCATCAAAACCATGTGATTATTCCAAAGGACGCTTCTGTCCTTCAAGTTCACTTCCCACACGCCGATTTTTCCCGCGTTGACCGCGAGCTCAAGCCGCTGGCGCGTCGTCTCGATTTCGGCGGTGCGTTCTGATACGCGGTCTTCTAACTGCTCGGCATGGCGGCGAATTTCACTCAATAAGTTTTCATGGTGAAGGCTGAGCGCAAGCTGGGCAGAAACGTCTTTGACGATTTCGAGATATTCATCATTGAAAAAATTAGAATGAGGCGCGCACAAAACGAGAACGCCTATCAACCTACCTTGCACAATCAACGGCGCTTTTACGAAAGAGCGCGCGCCCTCATCATAGAGATATTTTTCAAAAGAATTCAAGGTGTCGGGCGCAAGCTCAACCACAGGCAATTTGTCATAATGAATTTCATTCAACCGCAGGTCGGCGAGCGGCACAGGCTCATGCACGCGGCTGATTTTACGCGTTGCGCGCGCGATGATACGCGCCGAGTCTGATATTTCATCCAACGCAATCATGCTGATACTTCCGCAGGGAACAAGTTTTGAAAGATGACGCAGGGTTTCCAAGTCTGCCGACCTGCCATCCACGCTGGCTCCCAGCAAAGCGTGGTCTATCAGGCGCAAACTCTGCAAGCGCAGATTGGTGCGCGCAAGCGTATTCTCGGTGAGCATTCGCAGGACGGTATCCCATGTATCGCTGACCAGTTGCGTGAGGATGTCTAAATCCTGCTGGCTATAATCGGTTGGCTTATTTCCGACTCCCAACACAGCTTCCACCATGCCGTTTCGTATCAATGGCACGGTCATAAATCGAAGAACCTGCGCGTGTCCTTCGGGCATTCCTTTACGCCCCGGCGCTGTTGAATAGTTGTTATAAATATGAGGCTGGCGGTCACGGATGGTCTCAGCCCAAATGCCGGCGGAATCCACCGGATAATGCAGCCCTTTCCCTTCAGCGTTACACATGTTCATCAAAGTATTGGTTGACCATGCCTGCAAGTTGAGCGTCTTCTGGTCGTCCTCTACAAAGTGGAAGAAGCCGATATTGCTCCCGGTAAGAACTTCGGCTTCATCCAATACTTTTTGCAGGAATGAATCTATTTCACTGTTGAGCGCGTAGGAGTGCAAACGCAAACGCGCGTGCATGATTTTCTCCGCTTGTTTGCGCGCGGTGATATCCTGTTTCATGGCAATGAAATTCATCACCGCGCCATGTTCATCCAAAACAGGCGTGATGGTTTCTTCTTCCGTGTACAAAGTTCCATCTTTGCGCTTATTCACCAGTTCGCCGCGCCAGACCTTGCCCGCAAGGATGGTCTCCCACATTTTTTTATAAAACTCATCCGGATGTATGCCTGATTTAAGAACGCGCGGATTTTTACCGATGGCTTCTTCTTTGGAATACCCCGTCAACGCAGACCACGCGGGATTAATCCATTCGATGCTGCCATCCCGGTCTGTGATGACGATGCCGTTCGCGGCGGATTCCAGCGCGACCATCTGCGCGCGATTTTTTTCCTCGGCGAGTTTGCGCTCGGTAATATCCGAGATGATGCCATGCCAAAGCGTGCCGCCATCCTCTGTCCGAATGGGATGCGCCTGTGACCAGCGCCAGCGCAACCCCTGACGCGGAAGAATGACGCGGAATTCGCTATAAAATGTATTCAAGGTGCGCGCCGATTCTTGAATAGCATCCGCAACTTGGTGATAGTCGTCCGGGTGCAAGCGCCCAAAAACAGCAACGGCATCTTCGCGCACAGATTCGGGCGTCACTTCATAAATATCATTCATGCCCGGGCTGGAATAGGGAAAAGAAGAATGTCCATCGGGATATAAACGATATTGATAGATTACGCCCGGCACCAAGCGGGCAAGGTTGGTGAGCAAGGTGTGACTTTGCGCCAATTGTTCTTCCGCCGACGCAAGAAAGCGTTGAATCTTTTTGGTGGAATTTTTCTTCTCTGCCGCGCGGCGAACTGAAAGCAAGACTTGCTCCACGTCAAATGGATATTGAAAATACCCAAACGCTTCCATCTTATTTACGGACTGCATTTCAGAAGTTTCGAGCGATTCCCCCAACATCAAAATATATTCCATCTGCGGTGAGCGCGCCCGAACAGCGGATAAAACATCCAGCGCGGATTGGCTTTCATCACAAAGGGCAACGAGCGCGACATCGAAATCGCGGCTTTCGAGCTGATCCAAAACTGCGTTCCCAACCTGCGCGGCAACAACCTTGAATCCATTCAGGTGCAAGTAGTCACTCACCGCCGCCAGTAGTTGCGAGTCATGGTCGGCGATTAAGACGTGTGAAATTTGATTGTTCATAATTTTACGGCTTTCGAAAATATTGGTTCTCTGGGATTTGCCGTGATTTGGTACACGGACTACACGGATTCGA
>DZBA01000039.1 GCA_022729775.1 Anaerolinea thermophila
CCGTCGGGTGGAATTGGAAGAATTCCATATCTTCCATTGGGATGCCGTGACGCAGGAGAATCGCCGCGCCGTCACCGGTGTAGGCGTACGCGTTCGAGGTCACTTCAAAGATGCGGCCGTGTCCGCCGGTGGCGAAGATGACCGACTTGGCGTGAATGGTGTGCAGTTCGCCGGTGGCAAGTTCCACCGCGACGATGCCCGCGGCTTTTCCGTTTACAAGAATAACATCCAGCACTTGATATTCATCGAAGAAGTTCACGTCATTTTTCAAGCATTGCTGGTACAGTGTTTGCAAAATCATGTGACCAGTGCGGTCAGCGGCGTGAGCCGCGCGGCGGACGGGTTTGCCCGTCTCGTTGTTGGTGTGACCGCCAAACGGACGCTGTGAAATTTTGCCTTCGGGTGTGCGGTCAAAGGGCAGCCCCATGTGTTCGAGTTCCAACACCGCGTTGATGGCTTCATCGCACATGAATTCAATCGCGTCTTGGTCGCCGAGATAATCAGAGCCTTTGACGGTGTCGTACATGTGCCATTCGGGTTTATCTTCTTCATAATTGCCCAGCGCCGCAGAGATGCCGCCTTGCGCCGCGCCTGTGTGCGAGCGCGTAGGATACAGTTTGCTGATGACAGCGGTCTTTGCGGTGCGCGAGGCGTATAAGCCAGCCATCAAGCCCGCGCCGCCCGCGCCCACGACCACTACATCGAATTGGTGAACGTTTGCCATGAAATACTCCTAAAGTTTACGAAGTCCAAATGACGATTGCGCCGATGACCACCATGGACACCATCATCACAATGTTCAAGAGCCGCACAATCTTGCGTCCTGTTGCGCCCGCGATGTAATCATCCGCGATGACGACCAAGCCGTGAACGCCGTGCGCAGTTGCGACAAACATCAGCGCCATGGCGGTTAACTTCCAAAATACAGAAGCCCACGGCGCAAGGTCGGGAACGTTGGTGCTTTGGACGTGAGTCACATTGGGCATGAACGCCCAACGCATCACATCGGCAAAGCTCATGTCATTGCGCGCGCCCATCACCAGCGCGCCGATCAGCGCGAAGAGGATGAGGGCGTACATCGCCAGCGCGGACAGGCGCGTAAAGAGCCACATCTGCGCTTCAAAACTCATCAAGCCGCGTTGTTTAAGGGAAAGTTGCCGGGATTTTGTCGTCATGTTGTTAACCTCCCAAGCCTGCGCTGGTAATTACATAAACCGCAATGGTGAAGATCGGGATGAATACCGCCCATTCAACCCAGATGGCTTCGGTTTGGTGATCGAGCAGTTTGGGGAACAAGTCCAGAATTGTGATGCGTAAACCATTAATCGCGTGGAAAAGCACGCTAAAGAAGATAAAGATCTGGAATGCCCAATTTTCGTAAATGCCGTTCAGGAAAGCCCCCGTCTTGCCGCCGATGAACGCCGCCAGAATATGCACGGTAATGAAGATTCCCATCCCCAATCCGCCGATACGATGCAGGATAAAGGTCAGGTATCCCGCGGGTCCTTTATATCGCAACCCCGTGGAAAGGCTGACGTCTCTTTTCAAGCCCATCTCTATGCCTCCGTAGTTCATTTTTATTTTTACATAACAGGCGTTTATTTTACTCTTAACCGTTTGGAATGGCAAAATGATAGGCACTTTTCAAAGGTGACAATCATCCTAGATATTTTGTTATCACCCATCCTTTATAGAATCATGTAAAGACCTTTATAATCTGCGTCAAACCGCTTGTATTTTTAAGATTACAGTCTTATTTGCGAGAAAAAAAACGGCAAGCGCAACAACCCCTTCAAGGAGGTATACATGTCTGGTTCGCATGAACTATCCCGCCGCGACTTTATCAAAGTGACGACGGGAATCATCGGCGGGCTGATCGGCGCGGTCGTCGGTCTTCCTGCTGTTTATTATTTGATTGACCCCGCGCTCCAAGCGGGCGGAAAAGAAGCGTGGATTCCCATTGGTAAATTCGAGGATATGCAGCTCGACAAACCATATTCCTTTTCCTTCACGCGCGTACAGGTCAACGGGTGGGAGCGCACTGCGAGTTCCTTTGGCGGATATGCCGTCCGCAAATCGGATAAGCCCGAAGAGTTGTTGATCTTGAACAGCCGCTGCACACACCTTGCTTGTACCGTCAATTGGAATGAAGCCGCGAATGGGTATCTCTGCCCATGTCACGACGCCAAATTCAGCAAGGAAGGCGAAGTGCTGGATGGACCTCCCCCGCGCCCGCTGGATGTTTATGACGAACATCGCATCACGGAAGACGGCATCATCGAAATCTTCTTCAAGGAAGGCTAGACCATGTGGAATAATATTTACAACTGGCTCGATGAACGCGTCGGCTTCAACGATCTATATGCCAACCTGCTTGACCGCCCCGAACCCAAGACCAGCTGGTGGAATACGCTCGGCTCTGCCAGCATGTTCCTCTTTGTGCTTCAGGGGTTGACGGGCATTTTCCTTACTGTTTACTACACTCCCTCGCCTGACCACGCCTACGACTCCGTTCAATACATCATGGAAGGCGTCGCGTTCGGGTGGTTGATTCGCGGTATTCATCACTGGGGCGCGACCTTAATGGTATTGGTGGTCTTCATCCACATGCTGCGCGTGTTCTTCACCGCTTCATTCAAATACCCGCGCGAGCTGACCTGGCTGATCGGCATCGGTTTGTTGCTCACCACGCTTGGCATGGGCTTCACCGGCTACCTGCTGCCGTGGAATCAAAAAGCATTCTGGGCGACCACCGTCGGCACGCAAATTGCGGGAACGGTTCCCTTCATTGGGGAATTCACCCTCAAAGCCTTGCGCGGCGGACCTGACCTGAGCGCGCTCACCCTGCAAAGATTCTTCTCCGCGCATATCTGGATGATTCCCGGCATCCTTGCTGCATTGATCGGCGTTCACCTGTTCCTGATCATGAAGCATGGTGAATCGCACTGGCCCAAGAAAGACGATTAAGGATTGCGCCATGAACGACGAAACCAAAAAACAAATCAACGAAAAATATGAACGTGAAGTGAGCAAAGGCGAAAAATTCTGGCCCGATACAATCTACAGGGACCTTGTCATGTCGCTGGGCATTTTCCTCCTGCTCATCCTGCTTGCGACTTTTATCGGCATCCCCGCTGAACCCAAAGCCGACCCAAGCGATACTTCCTACGTACCGCGCCCGGAGTGGTACTTCCTCTTCTTGTTCAAATTCCTTGCGCTGTATGGGCAGATCCCCGTACTTGGAAAAATCGAATGGATCGCGACCGCATTGATACCCGGTGTTGCTGTTGGTATTCTGGCGCTGATTCCCTTCATCGAAAAGAATTCACATCGCTATTACGGAAAGCGCATCCTGTCCATTTCGATCATGACCATCATGGTGGTGGGCATTGTGTTGTTGACTATGGTCTCGGAAGTGCCGACTGTTGCTGAAGATGGTTCAAAGTTGATTGGCATCCTGCAAACGATCATGGGGATTGCGATCCCTTTAGCGGCTTATATTTTGCTCTTCCTGATGTCTTTCGTCTTCAAATCTTCCACGCGGACAATGATCTGGACGACGGTCATCTCTGCGCTGGCGATGATTGCCTTCACCGGCGCGACACTTGCGCTCGCGCCCGAATCCACCCACGAAGAAGCCGAAGTCGCCACTACCCTTGTTGACCAAATTCTCGCGGGACAGGATTTATATTCTGTCCACTGCGCGGAATGTCATGGTGACGATGGATCGGTTGCAGTCATTCAAGGCGTGGAAGGACTCGAAGGCGAGAAGATTACGCCCATCAACAGCCGCGATGTGTTATACACCATCACCGACTCAGCCATGGGCGAAGTCATCGCTTATGGACGCCCCAACGCGGGTATGCCTCCCTTCGGGAAAACCTACGGCGGCGAGCTGACCAAAGGCGAGATGGATTACATCACAATCTTCATGCGCTATATGTGGGATGACCGTTTTGAAGCGCCTGTCATTCCCGAACTCTTCCCGCCGCTCGCGGATGGGGAAGTGCCTTCGTATGATGTTCACCTCCAGCCGATTGTCAAGCGTTATTGTATTTCCTGTCACCGCGCGGGCAAAGAGAATAACAATTATCTGATGACCAGCTATGACGAAATTCTCAAGACCGGCGATAACGCCGCCAACAACATCATCCCCGGCGACGCGAACAGCTACCTGCTGCAAGTCATTCAGCGACACGAAATCACAGACGCCAACGGCGAAGTCATCATTGGCGTTATGCCGCCAAGCAACGCGCTCAAACCCAACATCATGGACGTGTTCACCCGTTGGATTATGAACGGAATGCCGCAAACCGCCGAAGAAGCCGCGAAGATTTCACCCCCGCCCGCTGCGACTCCCGCGCCGTAATTTTTTTCACGTTAGATTAAGCCGGGATATTAATCCCGGCTTTTTGATTCACAGCCATAACGCGCATCTCCAAATGTAAAATTAATATCGCAAAGGGTATAATCTAAATATGGCAATGCCAACAGTGATTCAAAACCAGCAGGCAAATAAGCGTATCCGCATCCCTATGCGGACAATTCGTATGATTGCCAAAATAATTGCTGACAAATTCGATCCTGAAGAAATTATTCTTTTTGGATCTTATGCGTATGGCAAACCCCACGCGTGGAGCGACCTTGACCTTTTGGTTGTCATGGATACACCCCAGGGCGAGATAAAAGCCATTATTGAAATTTCCGACTCCCTGCCTCCCCTGCCTTTTCGCGTGGATATTATTGCGCGTTCCCGCGCAATAATCAATAAACGCAAGAAAATGGGCGATTTTTTCCTTCGGGAAATCACAGAAAAGGGGAAAGTGCTGTATGCGCGAAATCACTAAAGAGTGGGTGTTCAAGGCGGAAGGAGATCATCGCTCTGCCGAAGCGCTGCTCTATCAAATTGAAATTCCTGAAATAGATACAGCCTGTTTTCATTGCCAGCAATGCGCGGAAAAATATGTAAAGGCGTTTCTGGTAGAACATGAAGTTGATTTTCCGCGAAGTCATGACCTCATCCGTTTGTTGGGACTTTGCCTAACAATAGATGAAAACTTTGAGAAAATCCGAGATAATTTGCGAAGACTTGAAAATTACGGAGTCATCATACGTTACCCTGGACTGACTGTCCCGCTTGAAATGGCAAATGAGGCGATTGAAAACACAAATCAGGTGCGCGAATTTATAAGGAAGAAACTCAAGATAAAATAATCGAGCTGCTGGGGGAAACAAGACACGTTATTAAAAACCAGACCTCCGAGATTTCAAAAATCTCGGAGGTCTTTGTGTAATATTCTTGAGACGTGGAACTCTTATCCCATGTTCTTGATGACTTCAGTTCCAAACTCGGAGCATTTAATCTCTTTTGCGCCGTCCATCAGGCGGGCAAAGTCGTATGTCACGGTCTTGGCTGCAACGGCGCCTTCCATGCCTTTGACAATGAGGTCAGCGGCTTCAGTCCAGCCCATGTAGCGGAACATCATCTCGCCGGAGAGAATGACCGAGCCGGGATTCACTTTGTCCAGGTCGGCGTACTTGGGCGCGGTTCCGTGTGTCGCCTCGAAAATGGCGTGACCGGTGACGTAGTTGATGTTCGCTCCGGGCGCGATGCCAATTCCGCCGACTTGCGCGGCAAGCGCGTCAGAGAGATAATCGCCATTCAGGTTCATGGTGGCAATTACATCATAATCGCGCGGGCGGATGATGGTGAATTGCAGCGAAACATCCGCGATGGAATCTTTGATAAGCAGCATCTTCTTCCACTTGCCATCGCCGTGTGTGTCCCACAGTTTCAACGCTTCTTCCACTTCCTGTTTGATGTCGTTTTGCTGCGCGGGGGACATCATATCGAAGCCGGGGTCAATTGCCTTGGCGTTCTCTTCGATGGTTAAATTCGCGTTGGCTTCCTTGTTTCCAAGAATCCAAGTTTCGCGCTCGGTGACGATTTGTCCGCGGAATTCGCGCTTGGCGAGGGCGTAGCCCCAATCTTTGAACGCGCCTTCGGTGAACTTCATAATGTTGCCCTTGTGGACAAAGTTCACGCTCTTGCGCTTGTTATCCAACGCCCATTGAATCGCGGCGCGGATGAGTCTATCGGTGCCTTCTTCAGAAACAGGTTTGAGTCCAATGCCCGCCGTATCGGGGAAGCGCATCTTGGCATATTCCTTCGGGAAGGCTTCCTTGAAGATTTCCTTGAACTTCTTGTTGTCTTCCGTGCCGTATTGGAATTCGATGCCGGTATAAATATCTTCGGTGTTTTCGCGGAAGATGATCATGTCCACGTATTCGGGGTGGCGCACGGGCGAAGGCACGCCCTTATACCAACGCACGGGGCGCTGACAGACGTACAGGTCAAGCAGTTTGCGGAGCGCGACATTCAATGAACGAATGCCGCCGCCAATCGGGGTTGTGAGCGGTCCCTTGATGCCGACCAAAAATTCCTTAAACGCTTCGGTGGTTTCATCGGGCAGCCAGCTCTGCCACAACTTGAAGGGCTTCTCACCCGCGTATACTTCCATCCAGTGAATTTTGCGTTTGCCGCCGTAAGCCTTTTCCACTGCCGCATCGAACACGCGGACAGAGGCGCGCCAGATGTCGCGTCCTGTGCCATCGCCTTCTACGAAGGGGATAATCGGATTATCGGGAACTTGCAACTTGCCATCTTTGATGGAAATCTTCGCCCCGCCTTCGGGGACTTTAACATTAACGTATGCCATAATTTACCTCTTTTGTTGGTTAGTCTCTATGCGGATTCTGCCCGCACTGGTTTTACCGCGCGCGGATTATAACAGCGGATTTTTTTTATTTTCAGTGACGATTGTCATAAATTTTCAAAAAATCCCCCATTTGTTCAAATGCTTGTTGGCTTTCAGGAATCAGCCCTGCCAACGCCTGCCACACATGCCACATCCCATCCCAAACCTTAAGCGTAACATTCGCGCCATCCGACTTTGCCTTCTCAGCCAACATGACCGAATCATCCAGCAGGATTTCATCTCCGCCGACTTGAATCAGCAGCGGAGGAAACGCGCGGAAATTTCCATACACCGGAGATATCAATGGATGGCTGGGATTTTCCCCACCCGAATATGCCGCCGCCCACATCCGCAAAACATCCTCGCGCAGAATTGGCTCGGCTTTTTCTTTGGTGATGTATGACTTGCCTTTGAAAGTTAAATCCGCCCACGGTGACATACACACGACAGCGCCGGGCAGCGACATGCCCGCATCGCGCAGACTCATCGCCGCCGCAAGGCTCAACCCGCCGCCCGCTGAATCGCCGGAGAGGATGATGTTCTTCGCTTCATAGCCCTGCGTCAGAAGCCAGCGGTAAACTTTGACTGCATCCTCCACAGCCGCGGGGAATGGATGTTCGGGCGCAAGGCGATATTCCGGCAGCGCCACTTTCATCTTCAATATTTGCGCCATGAGAATACACATCGCCTGCGACGATTCGATTCCGCCCAGCACATAGCCGCCGCCGTGCAAATGCAAAATAACCTTGTCCCGCCCCGCATCTGGGGGGATGACCCATGCCGCTGGAATTCCATCAGCCTCAAAGCGCTTTACCTCCACGCCTTGCGGAATCTGTTGCATACGCCGCGCTTGGTTCAAAGAATAAACGCGATTCTCCGCGATGCTCATGAATTTGTTTTTGAACGTGCGGCGTAAAAAGAAGCGCCAGAAGGTATGTCGGATATTCATTTTATATCTCTCAAATTTACGCGCAAGCAAAGGCTATTATTTCGGATTCCAAAATCTCCAGATTTTGCGAAAGTCGGGAGACTTTCGACTCCGTTGCTGATTTATTTTGCTTACGCTCTAATATTTCTGCCGTAGCCGGGCTGCGCCAAAATTTTTCCATCTTCAAATGCGATTTGCCCGCGCAAGACGACTCGGCGCACCCTGCCCTTCACCTTCCACCCTTCAAAGGGAGTCCACCCGCAGCGCGAATGTAAATCTGCCGCGCGAATCTCCCATGCGGCATTTTCATCCACTTCCACATACGTCTCTTGCTGTTCGGGGATGTTGAAGATTCTGCACGGGTTGCTGTGCATTTTTTCAATGAGAATATTCAACGTTAAACGTTTCTCGTTAACCGCGTTCAACAACAGCGGAAGCATCGTCTCCAGCCCGGGGAAGCCTGGCGGCGGGGAGGCGGAATCTTTTTCCGCAACGGTGTGCGGCGCGTGGTCGGTGGCGAAGCAATCTATCACATCGAGATTCTCCCACAGCGCGTTCACATCCGCTTGGGAGGCAAGTCGCGGGCGGACTTCGAGTCTACCCGGCGTAAGACCTGTCAGGTCTTTATCTAAAAACAGATGATGCGGCGCGACTTCGCATGTGACTTTGATGCCGCGTTCTTTTGCGGCTTTGATGAGCAACACTTCTTCCTTCAAAGAAATATGTGCGATGTGAATGGGGCGGTCATAGATGGCGGCGAATAAAATCCCCGCAGCCATTGTCCGCGATTCAGAGTGCAAGACGATGGGAATATGTTTTGGAAAATTAATGAAATGCGGCGTCCATAAACTCATATCGTCGAGTCGTAATTCCCCAAAAGTTGAGTCGAGATACATCTTTAGCCCAGCAGATTGATTTGCCAGCGCGGATAAAGCCTCCGCGTTGTCCGGTCCCGCGCCGACGAACTGTGCGTAATCACAGCGCGCTTTGTTCCGCGCGGCAGATAACGCCAATTCAAGTGTTGCATCATCGAAGATGGGCGGCTTGGTGTTGGGCATGGCAAGGATGGCGGTGACGCCGCCCGCCAGCGCGGATTGGGTCGCGGTGTCCCAATCTTCTTTGTGAGTTTGTCCGGGCTCGCGGACGTGGACATGGGGGTCAATTAATCCGGGAAGTTGAATCATGTCGCCGATTTTACACGATTACGAAAATAATTAGAGAATAGGCAAGACGAAAATTCTTCATTCTTCATTCTGCGTTCATTTCTTGCTCATTTCCACAATCATCACGCCCAGCCTTTCCAGCGCGCGCTCTGTCATATAGTTATATTCAGCGGCGTTCAAGCGGATGAAATTTGGGAACTGATGCGTAGCGGAAAAAACATATCCGGGCGCCAGCGTGATCCCGCCTTGCAAAGCCAGTTTATATAACTCCAGCGAATCAACGTTCTCGGACAGCTGCACCCATAGCACAAACCCGCCTGAAGGACGTGTTACGCGCGTGCCGGCGGGAAAGTGACGCATGACCGCGCGCGACATTAAATCCACATTGCGGGCATATTCGCGGCGGATGCGGCGCAGGTGATGTTCGTAACCGCCGCTTTCGAGAAATTCCGCGATGACCATTTGCGCCAGCGCGGATGAAGACGAACTGATGGTAAATTTCAGCCACTCCACTTCCGCCTTAAAACGTCCCGGCGCAACCCATCCAATCCGCATTCCGGGGCTGATGTCTTTGGAAAACGAAGAGATTAACATGACCAATCCCTTTTTGTCGAACGCTTTGCAAACCAGCGGGCGTTTTTCGCTGAAATAGATTTCGCCTGAAACATCGTTCTCAATCAATGGGATTTCGTGCCGCGCCAGCAATTCCACAAGTTCTTTTTTCTTTTCATCGGGGATGTGGCTTCCCAATGGGTTGTTGAAATTCGAGATGACCAGCACAGCGCGGATCGGGTTATGTTCGATGGCAAACTTAAGCGCGTCGAGGCTGATTCCTTCGCGTGGATGCGTGGGGATTTCCAGCGCGCGCAGTCCGTGAACTTCCAACGTTTGCAGCGAGCCAAAATACATGGGCGATTCAACGGCGACAATGTCGCCGGGTTTGCAAACGGCATGCAGGCACAAGTCAATGGCTTCTGTGCCGCCCGACGTAATCAGGATGTCGCTGGGTGAAAGGCTGCATCCCGCGTTGACGGCGCGCTGCGCAACCTGTACGCGCAGAATTTCTATCCCCGGCGGGAAGTGATATTGATGCGCGTTAATCTCATCCTCGCGCAGGATCTTTGCGGTGATTTGGTTGATTTTTTTGAGGGGCAAATATTCAGGATTGGGAAGAGCCGCGCCAAGCTGCACCAGATTGGGGTTCGTCGAATCGCGCATGAGCATCATCACGACTTCATGCAAACTGACTTGACTTGGGTCTTGCCCCGGCGATGACATTTCCGGTTCGGGCAAGCGTTCTGCGGCATGTTCGCGGACGTAATATCCCGACTGCGGTCGCGCTTCGATTAAACCATGATCTTCGAGCAAGTAATACGCCTGCAAGACGGTGCTGATGCTGACGCCCTGCTGCTGACTCATCTGGCGCACAGAGGGGATGCGTTCACCGCGCGGATATGTTCCCTGCTGAATCAATTCAGCAAGGCGGTCTGCGAGTTCTTGATAACGAAGAATTTGAGAAGTTTTCATATCGAACAGTTTTGATGGATTTGACCAGTACAGTTAATTATAGCCTAAACTGTTATGGTTACAATCCAGAAAATCTGCATCTGTACTCTTTGATGAGGATATGTGATACTACAATCAACATTAGAAAGGAGAATACAGATGAACTTACATACCCCCAAAATTGAGCTGCTTCTGCGTCCACATGAATTATTGAGTTTGGAAAATACGCAACGTAATATGGCGATTGAATGTAAAGAAGGCGTGGTCTGGGTCACTTGTGCCGGCGAAAATAACGACCACATGCTGACCGCCGGGAATCGTTACACGCCCAAAACCAGCGGCGAAGTCGTCATCGAAGCGCTTGGCAAAGCCTGCGTAGACATCGAATCGAAATAAGCGAACCACCGCTTTTATCGCTCCTCCGTCCTCTTTTATGCCATTGGGGTAACAGGCATGAAAGAGGCTTTTTTAATTCATGCCCGGCGTAGTCCTCTTTTCCCATTCCGCAATGGCTGCGCGGATGACGGCTTTAATCTCCGCGTCTGGGACGTCGTCTATGGATTCAAATTTTTCCAGCCCGACATAGACTTCCACGCCGCCAAAAGAAGATTCGCTCAAACGGATTCCGCGCTTGGCAAAGGAGGTCTTGAGCAGGCGTTCTTGCAGCACTGTGTCAATTTGATTGACGATGCTAAGTGTCTTGCTGATTTTTTCTTCGTCGCTTTTCTTGACTTCCGGCGCGTCTGTCACAGGCGCGGGAGATGGAGCAGGCGCCGGCGGAGGTGAAACTTTCGCGGCGGGAGGAGGAGCGGCAGGCGGAGTCTTTTGCTGCGGCGCGACGGGCGCAGGAGCAGGCTGGGGAGGAAGTCCACCTTCGAGGTAGGGACGAATCGCGGTGAGCAATTCGATCAAGCGCTTTTTCCCATCCGCTGATAATGCGCTGGAAATTTGCGTCCCATCCATTTCAAGCGCGTAACGTCCGCCCTCATTTTTGAGGCGCAGTAAACCGGGGTCATCCTGCGTCGCTGTGGATTGCGCGAATTGCTGACTTGCCTCGGCAATTTTTTTCTCGGCTTCTTTGATGGCAATTTCGGCGTTTGCTTCGGCTGCTCTGATTTTCTTTTCGGTGCGATTGTTGGAATCAAAAAAACCGATGACCCACCCGATGAGCAGTCCAACCAGCCCGCCGATGATAAGTCCCAATTGGGGAGTGAATGTAAATTCTTCCATAATTACCTCAATCGCTGGCAACGCGGACAAACATGCGTGCCGCGCTGTCCAACAGTCAATTTGATGATTTCAGTTTTACAGACCTTGCAGGGCTCGCCCTCGCGGTCATATACGCGGAAATGGTTTTGATAGCTGCCGCCGCGATATACCCAGTCAATGCTTGCGCCATTGCGCTTGATGCCTTCTTTGAGAACCGCGCGAATTGCTTTGTGCAGCGATGCCGCTTCTTCCTTTGTCACGGTGTTTGACAATTTTAGCGGGTGCAGTTTTGCAATGTGCAGGCACTCATCCGTGTAGATGTTGCCAAGCCCGGCGATGAAGGTCTGGTCAAGCAGCAGCGGTTTGAGTTGGCGTTTGCGCGCGCGTAAATTTTCAAAGAGCCACTGCGCGGTGAAATCTTTTTCCAGCGGCTCTGGACCAAGTTTACCAAGAATTTTTTCGGGCTGGTCGGTCAACCAAACGCGACCGAATTTGCGCGTGTCGTTGAAGGCAAGGAATGTTCCGTTTGAAAGATGGATTATAAGACGGTCATGTTTTTCAGGCTGGATTGTACCCGCTCGAATTGCCAAATCTCCGCTCATCCTTAAATGAATAATCAACTTGTAATCTTTCAATTGGATGATGAGATATTTTGCGCGGCGCGAGACGCCCCCAATTTTTTGTCCGCGAATTTGCGCGCGGAATTTTTGGGGCGAAGGAAGGGCAAGCGTGCGCGCCCAGCGCAGGTTGGCATCTACAATGGCGTTGCCAATCAGGTCTGGCGCAAGCGCGCGGGCAATGGTTTCGACTTCGGGTAGTTCGGGCATGGGGGGATGGTTATAGGTTTAAGGTTGAAGGCTCTATTCGTTGAACATCTCACCTACCGAGCGACCTTGATGCGCGCGCAGGATGACGCCGCCCAGTAAATCATCCACAGAAATGATGGTGATTTTATCTTTGAGGAATTTCATCTTCTCCGGCGGAATCGGCACCGAGTCGGTGGTGATGATTTGCTTGATGGGCAGCGCGCCGAGTCGCTCTGCGCCATTGGCGGAAAGGATGGGATGTACGAAAGCGAGATACACATCCCGCGCGCCGTTTTCCTTGACCACCTTCACCGCCTGCGCGATGGAGCCGCCGGTGTCCACTTCATCGTCTACGATGATGACATCGCAGCCACTGACATTGCCAATCAGGGTCAGCGCTTCGGCTTTGGAATTATTTCCCACGCGGCGTTTTTCGATGAAGGCGATGGGCATATCCATTTTTTCGGCATAGTCGCGCCCCTTCTTTGCAAAGCCGAGGTCAACAGAAACCACAACGGGTTTCTTCATTCCCTTTTTCAAATCTTTGTTGATATGCTTAATCAACAGGCGCGAAGCTTGCAGCACGTCGCCGGGGATGGAGAAAAATCCCTGCACTTGCGCGGCGTGCGGGTCGAGCGTCATGTAGCGGTCTGCGCCTGCCGCCTCCAACATATCGGTCACCAGACGGGCGGTGATTGGCACGCGCGGCTGGTCTTTTTTATCGGAACGCCCATAGCACAGGTAAGGCACAACAGCGGTAATACGCGCGGCTGAATCCAATTTTAGGGTTTGAATCATAATCAGCAATTCCATCAAATTGCGATGCACCGGTGAGGAAGTCGTCTGAATGACGTACACATCCTGCCCGCGCACGCTGCCTTTCAATTTGATGAAAAGGTTTTCGTTGGGAAACTCGATAATATCGCACTCGCTCAACTTCAATCTTAATTTTCTAGCAACCTTTTGACCGAGCTCCTTTGTGCCAGACCCAACAAAGAGTTTGATCTTGCCGTACACTTTCAAGTCATGATGAACATGGCGCATTGGCATTCTTCTCCTTAAGTCTTCTAATCTCTCGAAAGATATGCAAGATACAAAGCGACCGACCCTGCCACCGCTGCGTTCAGTGATTCAATTCTGCCCTTCATGGGAAGTTTCAACAGGATGTCGCATTTTTTGCTGACCAATTCATGCAAGCCTTCGCCTTCCGAGCCGACCACCAACCCCAGCCCGCCGCGCAGGTGACGCGAGCCAGCTTCCATATCCGCGCCGTTTTGGTCCAAGCCCACCACCCAGACTTCATTATCTTTGAGCGCGTCTATTGTCTGCGAAAGGTTGGCATGAGAAATTCGCATCAGCTCGCTTGCGCCAGATGAGGCGTTGACCACTGCCGGCGTCACATCCACTGTGCGCGCCAGCGGGATGACCACGCCATGCGCGCCGACGGCTTCCGCGGTTCGCAGCAGCGTTCCGAAATTTTGCGGGTCTTGCAGCGAGTCCAATATCAAGATGAAGGGCGATTCGTTTTGCGCGTCCGCGTATTCCAACATTTCAGTCAGGTCGCTATACGGATACGCTCCGGCTTCTGCGACTATGCCCTGATGATTGTTGTGGATTTTATCCAGCTTTGCGCGCGGAACTTTGTTCACTGGGATTTTTCGTGTCCGCGCCAAATTGAGTATCTCCGCGAGTTTCCCCTTCTCCTGCGCGGAGTCGGCAACTTCGATGGCAAAAATCTCCCTGCGGTTTGCGCGCAGGGCTTCATAGACGGCGTTACGGGAATATAGATATTCTTTCATAAACGCGATTATAGCACGGCGTAAGTGACCGCTTCTTTTTGTTATATAATCCATCCATGTTCAAGAAATATCAAAAACACATACTTTGGGCGATTCTATTTTTGCTTTTACTGATAATCGGCGTTTACAACATCCCCGCAGTGAACAGCCGTATCGCGTGGCGGATTGATGACGCGCGCGCGCGTATTAAGTATTTTCTCAACCCGCCGGATGAGGCGGTCTTTCAACCCGGCGGCGCGACAAATTTCACCATCGAAACCGCCATCCTCACCGCCCGCGCGGAGATGAACCTGACCTTGACTCCGCCTGTTACCGAAGCGCCCATCCTTGCCACGGTTACGCCAACCGCCACTTACCCGTCCCTGCCGCCTACGGTCAGCCTGCCCGGCGTGGTCTATGTTGACCAACATGAGCGCTGGAATTACTGCGGACCCGCAAACTTAACAATGGCGCTCAATTTTTGGGGATGGAAAGGCAACCGTGACGACGTTGCAAGGGTCATCAAGCCGGGGTCAAATGATACGCGCAAAGGCTTCATTGACAGGGGCTTGCCGGACAAAAACGTCATGCCGTATGAAATGGTGGACTTTGTCAACGAAGAGACAGAATACCGCGCATTGATGCGCTATGGCGGCGACATGAGTTTGTTAAAAAGGCTGATAGCCGCTGGCTTCCCCGTCGTTGTTGAAAAAGGTTACTACGAACGCGACACAACCGGCAAAATTAGCTGGCTTGGACATTATCTCTTCACCACCGGTTATGATGACACGCGCGGGGGCTTCATCGTACAAGACGCATATCTTAGGGATAAAAATCTCAAACCGATTGGGAAAAACTTTTTGAGCGATTACGCCACGTATCAAGAAGGGTGGCTCGCGTTCAATTATCTATTTATGGTTGTGTATCCGCCCGAACGGGAAAGCGAAGTCTTTGACCTGCTCGGTCCCTGGCTGGATGTTGATTGGGCGAATCAGCGCGCGCTTGAATTGGCAGAGAAGGAAGTGACCACCATCACCGGTGATGACCTTTTCTTTGCATGGTTCAACAAAGGCACAAGCCATGTTCAGTTGAAACAATATGTAGACGCGGCAAACGCTTATGACCGCGCTTTTTCACTCTACGCCAATTGGAACACGGAAGAAAAAGACCGCCCTTATCGTATGATGTGGTACCAAACTGGACCTTATTTTGCCTATTATTATTCCGGGCGATATGCGGATGTCATCAGCCTTGCCAATACAACTTTGAACGACACCATCTCCACGCCCACGCTGGAAGAATCCCTGCTCTGGCGCGGACGCGCATACTACATGGCAGGTCAAACCCAGCTTGCAGTGGATGATTACCGCGCCGCGCTAAAAGTCCACGTGGGGTGGCAGCCCGCCATCCAAGCCTTGCAAGATTTGGGAATGCAGCCTTAAA
>DZBA01000331.1 GCA_022729775.1 Anaerolinea thermophila
TATTTTATTAAGTGTTCAACAGTTTCATTTCAGAGTATAGCATAATCATCCGAGTCCCCGACGCCCAACGGCGATATTGCGCGGGCGAATCAGGGAAAGGTCAAACGGGACATAAGTCCTTATTTTGCTATAATAAGGCAATCAATTAGCAAAATTGTCTTACAATTGTTTTGAGCGTGTTGGAGTCGAATTACGCCCTGAAATAGACAAATATTTTTCTAAATTCAAAAACAAATAAAACTTATAATTCTGGAGGAATATGAAAAACAAAATCGTCTACTCGCTAAATGTTGAGGATATTCAAACAGTCGCTGAACAAGAGTTGAACAGGGAGGGCGTTAACCAACGCTGAAATAAAAAAAATAGAAGACGTGCTTGGCGACAAAATCAACTGGTATGAAGCAATTCTTGATTCTATCAAAGAGACAATCGAGCAATAAAAAAAACAGCCGCCTGATTAGGCGGCTGTCACATTTAACCTACCTCAGCAAACCTCTTGCAAAAGCCAGCAGGGATTGAACGTCATTGAAGTTCGTCACCATGCCGACAGAGATTCGCACCGCGCCGGTGGATTTTCCGTCAATACAGTGACGGAAGTCGTCAATGGACATGATGCTTTCATGCTCTGGCGCTGTAAAGCACACGTCCAATTCCACGCGCGAGATTCCCAGCGCAATCTCGCCTGCGCCGGGGTTGCAAAAACATCCCGTCCGCAATGAGATGTTGACCTTGTTCGCTTCCTGCTCGATGAAACGGTGGTCAATGGCGTTGCCATCTTTGTCATAAAAGTTGACCGTCACCGCGCCGCCGCGTCCCTCAGTGGAGCTGGGACCAAATAACTTAACCAGCGGGTTGCCCGTGCTGTGCTTCATTTGAGTTAAATTTTCCAGCAGCCAGCCGGTCAAGGTTTTGACTCTTTCGCTGATAGCGTCATAACCGATAGATTCGATATGCTTGAGACCAATTTCAATCGCGGGGATGTTCAAATAATCGAGCGTGCCGTCTTCAAACGCGGGCGCGCCGTCGGCAAGATAATATTTATCTCCTTGCACAGACGCGACAGTGATCGTGCCGCCCGCAAACCAGGGGCGATGCAGTTTTGCCAGCGCGGATTTTTTCGCAATCAACGCGCCGAGTCCCGTTGGGTAGCCAAAGATTTTATAAAATGAAATCGGGACAAAGTCCGTCTTGATTTTTTTCAAATCCAGTTTGCTGGTCGGCGCATACGCCGCCGCGTCGAGCAGCACATCCCAGCCGTGCGAATGCGCTTTTTCAATCCACTCCAGCGGATGCTTCACCGAGGAAAAATTCGACTGCGCGGGGTATGCAAATAATTTGTGACCTGCCGCGGGCTTGGCAAGTTCCGCTTCGAGCTGGGATTCGTCCACGCGCATATCGGGCAGCCCCACCGGAATGTAGGTCACTTCCGCGCCGCGCGCGTGAGCAAATTCGCGGATGCCGTTCACCGAATTGTGGTTATCGAAGGTCAGCATATAACGCCCGTTGGAAAACGGATACGACTCGCCGATGAGTTTCAACGCGCCACTGGCATTGGGCGTAAAGATAGCAAGATATTCATCCGGGTCGGCGTTGAAAAATTTCAGGATGTATTCGCGCGCGCCCTCGACGAGTTTTGTCGCGGCAAGCGAAGTAGGGTTGGAAGAATGCGGGTTTCCAAACACATTTTCGCGCAGCATTTTTTGGTGCTTTTCGATTTGCGATTGAGCGTAAATTCCGCTGCCCGTGTAATCGAAATACACATGCTCGGCATCGTCGAGACGCTTGTAATCCTTTGCGCGGACTTCATCTATCGCGGCGGTATTCTTGTATGTGGGGTATTTTTCGAGAAAGGCTTCAAATTCGTTTGTCATAAATTCTCCATATCGTGTGAATAGATTTTTTTGCGTATGGCTCTTAAAGTTTTTACGTCGTCACCGGGTTGCTCAACTTCCCCAAGCCTTCGATTTCAACTTCCACGACATCGCCATTCTTCAACTCGCCCACGCCTGCCGGCGTGCCGGTGAAAATAACATCGCCGGGTTCGAGCGTCATCACGGATGTAATGTATCCAATGATGGCGCCGACGTTGAAAACCATATCGCGGGTGGAAGCCATCTGGCGCATCTGACCGTTTACGCGGCAGGTCACAACCGCGTCGGACGCGTCGAATTCGGTGTCAATCCACGGACCGAACGAGCAAAACGTATCGAAGCCTTTCGCGCGCGTCCACTGCCCATCGGTCTTTTGCAGGTCGCGCGCGGTGATGTCGTTGCCAATGGTGAAGCCGAAAATATATTCCTTCGCGTTTTCCACTGCGACGTTTTTCGCGCGCTTGCCAATGATGACCACCAGCTCCGCTTCATGTTCAACTTGTTTCGATTGGGGCGGCAGGATGATAGGCTCGCCGGTGGCGATAATCGAAGAGGGCGGTTTGAGAAAAATCAAAGGCGTTTTTGACACTTCACTGCCGAGTTCCTTGGCGTGTTCCACATAATTGCGTCCCACGCAGATAATTTTGCTTGGCTCGCACGGCGCAAGTAATTTCACATCTTTGATGGGTGTCTTTGTTTCGCGGCGGCGATATTCCGCAAATATATTTCCCTGTATCTCGCCCACCTTATCATTAAGCACCCAGCCGTAGATCGGCTCATCGTCATTGGTTTTGTAGCGAACAATCTTCATGTCAACTCCATGAGTGAAAGATGGCTGTATTATACAATTCAATCTGTTGTTGGGTACATGGAAACAGCGCGGGGAGCAGGGCAATTGCAGCAGGAATTTCTCCCGCTTGTCTTCGCTTGTAAACCGTCTTTTTAGCCACTCCCGTACGAATCAAGTACAATTTGCGCCATGAACAAACTCAAATCCCCCCTCGTTTATTTTCTCATCGTCATCGCCGCCATCGCCGTGATGACTCTCCTCGGTCCCGAAGAAAAGTCATTGGGGTCGAATGTGCGCCTCGTCTACCTGCACGGCGCGTGGGTGCTTGCCGCCGAAGCCGCCTTTATCGCCGCCGCGCTGGCCGGTCTCGTTGGCTTAATTTCGCGCAGGGATATTTTCCACGACTGGAGCGCCGCGCTCGGTCGTACGGGCATTGTATTTTGGGTCACGTACCTGCCGCTGTCCCTCTTTGCCATGCAAGCCAACTGGAACGGACTCTTCCTTGCCGAGCCGCGCTTTCGTCTCGCGATGATCTTTGCCGTCACGGGCGTCCTGCTTCAACTTGGGCTGTGGATGTTCGACATCAAATGGCTGACCTCGCTTGGCAACATTCTTTACATCATCGCCCTGCGCGTGATTTTTTCCAGCGCGGATAACATCATGCATCCGCCGCCCTCGCCGATTTTCAATTCCGGGCTTTGGAACATCATCGCCTTCTTCATCGCGCTCAACCTGCTGGCGTGGGTCGCGGCATACTTCCTGACAAAATGGTTCCTCAGCCTGCGCGCGCTGAAGCATTGAATCAAACCGTGCGCAAACAACTCACCATCTTCATGTTCCTGCGCGCCATTCTGAATACCGCCCACAGAATGGTGTACCCATTTCTATCCACCTTCGCGCGCGGACTCGGCGTGGATATTTCCACCATGTCATATTTGATGACTGCGCGCTCACTGCTCGGCGCGACAAGCCCACTCTTCGCGCCCATAGCAGACCGGCACGGGCGCAGGTTTGGCATGTTGCTCGGCTTCGCCATCTTCACGCTGGGCGTCGGCATCGTTGCCATCCATCCCAATTTTTATACGCTTGCCCTTGCGCTCATGCTCGCCTTGATCGGCAAATACATGTTCGACCCATCCATGCAGGCATACTTTGGGGACAGGATTCCGTACGCGCAGCGCGG
>DZBA01000040.1 GCA_022729775.1 Anaerolinea thermophila
TGAGAAAAATTGCACACATTAAGAAACCACTCATTTTCACTGTGGGCGCGCGGGTATAATGTAACAAACATACACATTAGATTGTAAGCAACGAATATTACACACAAAGAAGGTGCAAATGAAAGAAGAGACTCCGATCATAAAAATCAACGCGCTTCGAATGTTGATTTTCTTATGCGCAACAACAATCGTATTGGTCATTTTAAGCGTGTGGGGACAAGCCATTAAATATGCGGTCGTATCTGTGTACATGGGCGGTAAATGGAAAGTATGGAAAGAAACCGGCGTTGAACTGCTAACCCAATCCTTCTTTATGGACTGGGAAGCAAATGTGCCAACCTATTTCAATACGATCATTTTATTCATCCCCGCGCTGTTGATGGGAATTATTGCTGTGTGGAAGTATTCCGTAAAAGATCAGTTCAAGATACATTGGGCGGGGTTGGCGTTCATACTTCTGTACCTTTCGATGGATGAGGCATCTGTTTTACACGAAAAACTTATCAAACCCATGCGCGGCATCGTCAACTACGAAGGATACGGCGGGATTTTATTCTTCGCATGGATTATCCCCGGCATAATCGCGGTCGCGTTATTCATGCTCGCCTACCTCAAGTTCTTTTTAAGTCTCGACCTCAAATTCAAAATGCTCTTTTTCTTCTCGCTGGCGCTCTATGTCGGCGGCGTCATTGGCGGCGAGATGTTGAGCGGACGCCTCGCTGAAACCATTGGGCAAAAGAATTTCACTTACGCCGCATATACCAGCCTCGAAGAATCGCTCGAATTATTTGGGGCGGCTATGTTAATTTATTCGCTGCTTGCATACCTTCGCCAATATCTTCCAAACGGAGTTATTCTCAAAATATCATGAGCATCCCAGATGTAGAAATCTCAGAAAGTGAATTAAAACGTGGCACGGGCGAAAGAGGAACGCGCAAATTAATTGCGCATAAAGGCATCGTGTACGACGTCACTGACTGCCCAAGATGGCGGCTTGATATGCACGAGAATTTGCATTTCCCCGGTCAAGACTTGACCGATGAACTTATCGAAGCGCCTCACAAGGATGATGTATTCAACAGACCCTGCGTCAAAATCGTTGGGAGATTGAAAATTGGAAACTGAACAACCCAAGCAAGATGAATTTATCATCCCACGCAGGTTCACAACATTATGCGGACGTGTCTTTCGCTACACTGACCCGCGCTACTTCCCCTCCGCGCAATATCGAGGACGCACGATACGCTTCTGCACAGATTCCTGTCTCAATGCGTTTTTATCTGATCCGGACCTTTTCTACAAGGCGCATCGGAAATCGAAAAAACTTAACGAGAAAAAATAAAACTTTTAATGGTTTGGAGAAAACATGCTTACCGCACAAAAAACAATTCACTATGATCAATATGAATTCCAAAAATGGAAATCTTTTGACGCGGACACAATCGTTGAAACACCCGTATCATTGACGGTCAACGGCGAGGTATGGTTAACATTCATGTGTACTCCCATTCATTTAGAGGCGCTGGCGGTTGGATTCCTTTACAATGAAGGCATCATCGAAAATATGAATCAAATAGCGGATGTGCGCGTCTGTGAACATGGGGACAATGTGGATGTCTGGCTCGACCATACAGTTCAGCAGCCTGTATCTTGGCGGCGCACTTCAGGATGCACAGGCGGTGTGACGGCTGTTGACTTGTTGGCAAAGCCGGATATCTCGCTGAGCGAAATAAAACTTAATCTCGAACCCAACGCAATTGGCAATCTGGTTGACATGTTATTTGAATCCCAGTTGCTGTATCGCGAAACCGGCGGTGTACATACCTCCGCGCTAAGTGATGGGGAACAAATCCTTCTCGTCGCAGAAGATATTGGCAGGCACAATACGTTGGATAAAATCGCGGGGTTGTGCCTGATAAAAAATATCTTCCCTGAAAAACGCATCCTCATCACCACGGGAAGAATTAGTTCCGAGATGCTGCAAAAAGCCGCGCGCATGAACGCTCCAGTTCTTATCTCGCGCACGTCTCCCAGCTCGCTTTCGATAGAAATGTCCGAGCGGTACGGAATCACGTTGATTGGGTACGCCAGAAAACATAGGTATAATGTTTATTCGAATTCGTACAGAGTTGGCTTGTAAAAAATTAAAAAAGGAACTGTATGACATCAGTCAAATCGTATTACAACAAACAAGGGCTTTGGTCGCTATACCTCTCATGCGCTTTCCCACTTTATTTTTGGACACTGCTCTTGAGTTTTCGTGACGTCTCGTGGCTGGCAGAAAGAACCAATTCATGGGACGCGATAGGCGTCGTCTCATACGGGATGGTGTTCGCGTTTATAGAAAGCGTTGTTCTTTTTATGATTGCTGCGCTGTTGGGTTTTCTTATTTCGAACAAATGGGAAACCGAGAGACGCATCGCCCTGTTGAGTTCGCTTGTCCTGATTGTCTCGCTGTGGGCAATATTCAACCAATCCTATTTTGTCTGGCAGATTCCAATTCCCGCGCCGCTCATTCAACTCATGCTTTACACAAAGCGTCCAGTACTGACCCTATACGCCATCCTATTTGTACTTGTGTTTATTTCCATCGCGCTGCCCGTTTATTTCATTTTACACACAAAAAGAGGTGTGAAATTTGCGCAAGACGTATTTGAACGGCTCTCGTTATTAAGCGCGCTTTACCTTGTCCTTGCCTTTGCAGGGCTGATTATCGTTATTATCCGAAACACATAATCTATGTCAACAAAAAAAATCTTAAATCGTCGTGACTTTCTAAAGCTGGCGGGATTAACTCCGCTCAGCATGATGATTCCGCGCTTTTTGCGGGAAAAGCCCGCGAAAAAAAATATCATCATCATCGTCTTCGATGCGCTTTCCGCCGCAAATATTTCATTACATGGCTATCCCCGCGAGACCATGCCAAACCTCACGAGGCTGGCGGAACGCGCTATTGTCTATCACAAACATTATGCGGGCAGTAACTACACAACCACCGGGACAGCGTCGCTATTAACCGGCACGCACGGCTGGACACACCGCGCATTACAATACGACAGCGGCGTCTCGGAAAATAAGCAATCGCATAATATTTTCAACGCTTTTCAGGATTACTATCGAATTGCATACACGCATAACCCCTGGGCGGACACGCTTTTGAAACAATTTGAAAGCGACATCGAAGAGTTAATTCCCAGAAAACAACTGACTCTGGAATCATACGGAAACATCGTTCAAACTTTATTTGAAAATGACCAAGACCTGGCAACCATCAGCTGGATGCGCAACTCAAAATTGCGTGAGACTGGCTACGCATACTCGTTATTTTTTTCGCGCTTATACGAGCCGCTGCAAGATAGAAAAACCAAAAAATTGCTGCCTCAATTTCCGCGCGGCATCCCTACGGGCAATAGCGACGATAGGCTTGTTCTGGAACAAGCCACTGAATGGCTTGGAGACCGCATCGCAGACATAGACCAACCCTTTTTGGGGTACTTTCATTTCATGCCGCCACATGCGCCATATAGAACATCGCGCGAATTCGTCAATTACTTCAAAGAAGATGGGTATAAGCCTATCGAAAAACCGGTTGGCGTCTTTACTGCCACGCAGGACAAATATGACCTTGCCAGAAAACGCACAGAGTACGATGAATTCATACTTTATGCAGACCGCGAGTTTGGCAGATTTTACGAGCATCTCGAACAAACAGGGCTTTTGGATAACACAATCCTTGTCGTCACTTCTGACCATGGCGAGCTATTCGAGCGCGGACTGACAGGTCACAACCTGAGCGCGATGTACGAACCCGTGATACGAATCCCCTTGTTAATTTTCGAGCCGGGACGAACCGCGCGACTGGATGTCTATAGCCCTACCAGCGCCATTGATGTATTGCCAACTTTATGCCAAATGGCAAATACAGAAATTCCAAGTTGGAATGAAGGCAACATCCTGCCGCCATTCGGCGAGGCAAATGAAAAAAGCGTATATTCAATTCGAGCAAGCAAAACAGAGCAAAACCAACCCTTGACAGATAAGTTGTCCATTACGCTGGTTAAAGGGAAGTATAAAATTCACTATTACGCCGGGTATGCCGAAACCGAAAAAAACGAAAACAAGGAAATGGTCAGTCTGTTCGACCTTGAAGAAGACCCTGAAGAATTGAATGATCTATCCACAAGCCGTAAAGAAATTGCAAACGCGATGCTCAATGAGTTGAAAACAAAACTTACAGAAGCAAATAAGCCATATTTATAAACTGGAGACTTTCCATGCCCCCCACTCTTAACGACATTCAAAAAGCCGCAGAACGAATTCAACCCTACGCGCATCGAACCCCTGTATTGACAAACGAAAGTTTGAATCAAAAATTGGGCGCGCAAATTTTTCTCAAATGCGAAAATTTTCAAAAAGTGGGAGCTTTCAAATTTCGCGGCGCGTGTAACGCGGTCTACTCCTTAAGCGCGGAAGAAGCCGCGCGCGGCGTATGTACCCACTCATCGGGAAATCACGCGCAGGCGCTGGCGTTGGCGGCAAAAATGCGCGGCATCCCAGCTTACATCGTCATGCCGGACAACGCGCCCATAGTCAAAAAAGAAGCGGTAGCGGGCTATGGCGGCATTATCACTTTTTGCGAGCCAACCCTTGAAGCGCGCGAAACCACGCTGGCAAAAATCGAGCAAGAAACCGGCGCAACGGTTATACATCCCTACAATAATGAGCATGTTATCACCGGGCAAGGCACTGCTGCGCTGGAATTATTGGAAGATGTCCCCGGTCTGGATGTTATCATCGCGCCAGTGGGCGGCGGCGGATTGTTAAGCGGCACAGCAATTGCGGCAACAGAAATTCGAAAAGGGATTCGCGTTATCGCTGGCGAACCCGAAACGGCAGATGACGCTTATCGTTCCTTGCAAGCAGGAAAGATTATCCCTTCCATAAATCCCAAAACAGTAGCGGATGGACTGCTTACTTCGCTTGGAGAATTGACCTTTCCCATTATTCAACAGCGCGTTGAACAGATTGTCACCGTCAGCGAAGCAGGTATTATCGCGTCTATGAAATATGTGTGGGAGCGGACAAAAATTATTATTGAGCCTTCGTCCGCTGTTGCCATTGGCGTTTTATGGGAAAAGAAAATTGACTTGAGCGGTCTCAAGGTTGGCGTCATCATCAGCGGCGGAAATGTGGACTTGGGAAAATTGCCGTTTTAAGATTCTGGGTAGCGACACACTTAAACGTGGATGCTTTCAATAAGCACAAAAATTATCCGCTAATTTACGCTAATCGGCGCGAACTTGGGTTTTTATTCGCGAAAATTCGCGCAGATTGGCGGAAAAAATACAAACCATACTTAAATGTAGTCTTACCAGATTCTGCATCAATGCTTAAAATGAATGAAAATCCGCCCAAAATTTTTATCATCCTTCTCGACGCGATGATATAGTTTTTTGATATGTCCCTGATTTAAAAAGCGCAATACTTTTTTCTTGAGTTGACCGCTGCCTTTTCCGGGAATAATTTCCACCAGCGCGATTTTTTTCTCGACGGCTTCCTCGATAATCCGATTCAGTTCGCGGTCAATTTCGTAACCGCGATTGTAAATTTCATGCAAGTCAAGTTTAAGTTTTGCCATTATTTTTTCCCATCAAAAAGTCAAAAGGTGGACGTTGATTTAATTTTAGCAGGCTTGCGCCCAAATCGTTCACTTGTAAAACCGTCAAAGAGCCAGTGTCACAACCCAATCTTTGAAAGTGGTCAAGCGGAATCCCAATAAAATGAGCGACGGCAAGTTTGACCGGGTCGGCGTGGAAAACCACCGCGACAACGTCCTGCGCTTTATTATGTTTGCGAACAATTCGCTCCAGAACATTCACGATGCGCGTTTGTGTTTCAGGAAACGATTCGCCACCGGGAAAACGAAACCGCGATGGGGCATTCTGGACAACCTTCCAAGATTTGGTCAAGCTCATGACCTTCCATGAACGCCCCTGCCATTCGCCAATGTCTGTATCCATCAGGTCAGGTTCCGCGATAATTTTCAACTGATGCGATTCGGATATCGGCTGCGCGGTTTCCATTGCCCGTTCCAGCGGACTCACGTACAAGGCTTTGATTGGCATCCCAATTAATGCATCCCCCAACGCCCGCGCTTGATTCTGTCCGCGCTCGTTAAGATGCACACCCGGAATCCGCCCTGCCATTTTTCCTGTTTTAACATATTCATTTTCGCCGTGTCGGATAAGAAGTAAAAGAGTCATCTATTTTTCACCTGCAAGCGTTTCGAAAATTGGGTCGTACAAATACGAAATATATTCAGATCCAAAAGTAGAGAGGTGATGAGCATCCACATAAATAGGCGTATCTTCAACAGCGACCAGACACCGTTGTTCGTCACACAACGCCTTCCACGGGTCTATCACCTGCACATCATAATCTGCCTGAACTGAATTGATCACCCAAAAGACTTTCTCATTACGTGACAGATATTGCTCCAACGTGGGGGCAATAATCTCATTCACATCCCTCGCGGTACGCTGCGCAATGGACAAAGACGAAGGGACATCATGCCTCACTTCTGGAACTTGAGAGACAATAACAACCCGCCGCCCCAACGCAAGCAGCTGCTCCACTGTGCGGGTTAGTCCTCTTTCAAAGAGAATTGCGGTGATGCCGCTTTTCGATGATTCAGACAGCGTATCCACCAGTTTTATCTTTCCACTTTCTTTATAGCCCACGCCCTCTGCCATATATGCCCACCTGCCAGCCAGAATGACAGTCGTTAATTCAGGGTGCGATTCAATATATTCAAGAGTAACATCGTTGAATTCAACGCAATTCGACTTTCGGTTGGCGGTAATCCCCAATAATGGCGCACAAACGGGATTAAATGCAAGCAACCCGGAAACAGACTTGCCAGACGCTGAAACATCAACACCTGGACCGATGGACGCAGCATGAGAATCGCCCCATAACAAAAAAGACGGTTTTTTTGAAACATCACCAATTGGGCAAAACTGTAGATTATTATTGTTATAACGGAAATCACATTCTGTATAAATTTCCTTATCCTCGTAAACTTGATGCTTTGCAAACCTGATGGGAAGCCCATCCATGAAAAATATAAAGAGACCTATTGCAGCGGTAATTCCCATCACCCCAGCAGCGGACAAAAAAACATGGGGGCGTTTCTGCGGGACGCTTGCGCGAAACGGCTGCTCGATTAACTTCCACGACAGCACAGAAATGGCAAGCGTCGCAAACAACAGCGCAACAAGTTCAATCCGCGTTATTTTTTTTATGGAGTAATAAGTTGCAAATTGTATCAAGGGCCAATGCCAGAGATACAAGGAATAAGAAATCTTGCCAATAAAAACAAGCGGCGGCATAGAAAGCAATTTATTGACAAGAATAGCCTCCCCAATTCCGCTGTAAATGATGAACGCAGTCCCAAGCACTGGGATTGCCGCCGCTACGCCCGGAAATGGGGTCTCTGGGGAATACATAAAAACAGGAATTACGATCATCCCAAGCCCGGTCATACTCAACATATTACGAAGAATGGAGTTGGAAATTGACGAAACAGGATTAAGGGCAAGAATACTTCCCACCAGCAACTCCCATGCGCGCAGGTGTGGAAGATAAAACGCATCCGAGGGGTTATTTCCTACGACATATATGCTTCCTAAAAAAGATATCGCTGCAATGCCAATAAGTATTTGCAAAATTTTCGGCTTGAAATAACGCGCAAGTATCGCCATCAACAATGGAAAGACAATGTAATACTGTTCTTCAACCGCAAGCGACCATGTATGCAACAAGGGCTTAAGAAGCGCATCTCCTTCAAAATAGCCGGTCTGCATCCAAAAATAAATGTTCGAAAAGAAAAAAGTGGTGGCAAGCACGCTTTCACTGAAATCTTTGAAAACATAGGCATCATACAAAATAGATGTGGCAACGATGGTAAAAAACAACATTGCAAATAATGCCGGATAAATTCGACGAATACGACGCTCATAAAATCTTGCAAGCGAAAATTCATTCTTTTCGATTTCCCGCATGATGATGCCGGTAATAAGATAACCTGAAATCACAAAAAATACATCCACGCCAATATAGCCGCCGGGGAAGTACCTGCTCACCGCATGATAGGCAAGAACAGACAAGACGGCAACCGCCCGCAACCCGTCAATATCTGCGCGATAGTTCCACTTCATGAATACAGTCCTTTTGAGATTAATAATATTGCGCCGAGACACGCATTAAATCAAGATAGGATACGTCTTCCCCATAATATTTGCAAAGTGAAGTCCACACAACTTCCTGCGGCATTGCGTGACGGTGGTATCGCTTGACTTCTTTGAACGAATCAAAAAGGGACAATCCCTCTGCCTCTTTTAAGGTTGCAATACAAAACGCGGAAGAGCGATTGATACCTGCCGCGCAGGCGATCAAGATTTTGTTTCCCTTTTCCTTTTCTGCAAGCGCAAAGCCAACACCCTGTTTGAATTGTTCAGGCAGAATTGGCGACATATCATTTACAGGGACATAAAGCGCGGTAATTCCCGGCAACCTCACCGGCGCCGCAAGCTGCAACACTGATCTAATGGATTTCATATCCAGTTGATTTTTATCCTGCGTGTCGCTATAATTTCCAATGTAAAGCCAAGGGCGGATTTCATCCATATCTTTTTTCCATTTTCATATTAATTTGCTTACTCATTAAACAAGCCTTCAAACGCGCCCAGGACATAATACACGCCCAGCGTGGACAAATGGTTGTAATCCCTATATAAGGGCGGCTGACCTTCGATTGCAACACGGCAGATATTTGCGTCACACAATATTTTCGATGGGTCAATTAACTGTATTTTATAACGCTCAGCCAGATCTTCGACAATATCGAATACAACCTGGTTTCTTTCAAGATATTCTTTGTATGTTGGCGCAATGAGAGCGTTAATATCCCTGCTGGTGCGCGCCGCGATCAAATAAGCAGATGGGACATCAAACCCGACTTCAGGGGTTGGCATGATAAGAATGACATCTCGGTTGAGCGAAATCAAATTTTGTACCGTGCGCTCAAGCCCAGCCTCGAAAACTTCGATATTTCCGTCGCGCTTGTTAATTTGTATGGTGTCATCCACCAACTCAAAGGAATCGCCCTCCAGTTTATATCCTGTTCCATGTGCAACCCAGCCCCAACGGGCAGAAAGGATGACAGTTTTCAACTCAGGATGCTCTTGAATATAGGCAAATACTTTATCGTTATATTTCAAACAACCTGGACGGTCAGGACGTTCCACGCCCACCAAAGGCGGGCAACTGTTCAAAGACGCCACATACCCGGATGTATTCTTTTCCAGTGCAACCGTGTTGATGGTCGCGGCAAACATGTGCGCGTGAGAATCTCCCCATAATAAAAATTGCGGCGGGATAGTTGTATCTCCAACTTGGCATAAGTTTGATGTCTTGGTAAATTTGGCACGCTTGATACATTTATCCCACTTTTCCCATTCCACATCGGACATTGAAATCAGAGAAAGCGATTGCTGGTCAAACCTTTGGGGCGCGCCGTCAGTGATGTAAATCGCCGCGCTGACAGCAAAAGCCACCGCCATCACGCTGCCAGCAAGCGCAAAAATTTTTGGACGCGAAAAATAAATATTGGTTCGAAATGGGGTTTCGATAAATTTCCACGACAAAACCGCCAATGCAAAAGAAACCGCAATCCAAATCACTTTATCAGCGCTTGTTGCGGGCGTGATGATATACAGTTTCCCAAAGACGATGATGACCCAATGCCAGAGATATAGCGAATATGAAATTTTTCCAATAAAGACAAAAACGGGCGTTTGCAAAAAATTTCCAACAAGGGATTTTCCGCCCATTCCGCTGTAAAGAATCAAAGCCGCGCCCATCGTGGGGAGCAGCGCGCTCGTGCCGGGAAACAAAGTCGCGTGTGTGTATAGGCTGACGCTCGACGCAATCATAAAGATTCCTGCAAGAGAAAGCGCGTGGCGGATGTTGTGATTTGTGGGAATCGGCAGGATGTTCACAGCCAGCAAACTTCCTATGAGCAATTCCCAGGCGCGCAAGTGAGCAAAATAAAACGCGGCAGTAACATCTGCCTTTATATAATAAACGCTCAAACCAAAAGATAACGCGGCAAGCATTATCAAAATCGGCTTGAGCCACGTCCGCGCAAAACGCATGACCAGCCAAATCAACAAGGGAAGCACAATGTAAAACTGCTCTTCCACAGCCAGCGACCAGGTATGAAGCATGGGCTTTAACGTGGACGGCGCGTCAAAGTAGCCGGATTGATACCAAAACAAAATATTGGAAGCAAACACAATCGTCGCCATTGCGCTTTTTCCAGTTTCCTTGAAATTATATGGGGTGTATAAAATAGCAGAAACCAAAAAGACAAATGCAATCACCGCATACAAGGCGGGATAGATGCGCCTAATGCGCCGCTCATAAAATTTCAAAATCGAAAATTCGTTGGCTTCGATTTCGCGGACAATAATCCCCGTAATTAAATATCCCGATATAACAAAGAAAACATCCACCCCAACATAACCGCCCGAAAAAAACGCAATATCAGTGTGATAAAAAAGAACAGCCAACACCGCAACCGCCCGCAGCCCGTCAATATCGGGACGATAATTTTTTTTCAAATCCATCTATTTGATTTTCCTCTTCATTTCGACAATTTGTTCTTCGCTCATATCGGGGATAATTTGAGTCTTTTCGATATTCAACGCTTTGCGCTGCGCCTCGCGCCATTTTTCGAGTCGGGCAGCCACTTGCGCTTCGTAGCCTTCCTGCGACGGCGAATAGAAATACGTTCCCAACAAGCGCTTGGGTAAATATTGCTGCGGAACAAAATGTCCTTCGCTGTCATGCGGGTACACATAATCTTTTCCGTGACCCATCGCGGCGGCGTCGCGGTTGCCATCCATCAGGTGACGCGGCACGGAGACTTGTCCCTCTTCTTCGATTTTTTTCATCGCCTTGAAATATGAACTCACCGTGTTTGATTTTGGCGCGGTGGCGAGATAAATCGTCGCCTCGGCAATGGGATAAATCCCTTCGGGCAAGCCGATGAAGTCAAACGCGCGCGCGGCGGATTCCGCAACGACGAGTCCCATTGGGTCGGCGATGCCAATATCTTCGCCCGCGAGGATGATCAAGCGGCGGATGATAAAGCGCGGATCTTCGCCCGCGTAGATCATCTTTGCCAGCCAATATAATGCCGCGTCGGGGTCGCTGCCGCGCACCGATTTAATGAACGCGCTGATCGTGTCGTAATGCGCGTCGCCATCCTTGTCATATAAAACCGCGCGGCGTTGAATCGATTCCTGCGCGACATCGAGCGTGATGTGAATGCTGCCATCCACGTCAGGAGATGTTGACTCCACTGCCAACTCCAGCGCGTTGAGCGCGTTACGCGCGTCGCCCGAAGCGACTTCAATCAAATGATTCCGCGCGTCTTCATCGAAGAGAATTTTCTTATTTCCATATCCGCGTTCCGTGTCGGACAATGCGCGGTCGAGCAGAATTCCCGTTTCGGTTTGATTCAAATTGCGGAGTTGAAAAACGCGCGAGCGCGAAATCAACGCCTTGATGACTTCAAAGTACGGGTTCTCTGTCGTTGCGCCAATTAACGTAAACGTGCCATTCTCGACATGCGGAAGCAGCGCGTCCTGCTGCGCCTTGTTCCAGCGGTGGACTTCATCCACGAAAAGGATCGTGCGCTCGTTGTGCAGCCTGCGGCGTTCGAGCGATTCGTCAATGATGACGCGCAAGTCTGCTTTGCCTGAAAGGATTGCGGAAATGGTGGTGAAGTGACTCTTGGTGCTGTTGGCGATGACTTGCGCGAGCGTGGTCTTGCCCGTGCCGGGCGGTCCCCACAAAATGATGGATGAAAAAAGTTTGTCGGCTTTGATGGCGCGTTGTAACAGTTTGCCTTCGCCGACGATGTGTTCCTGCCCGATGTATTCCTCCAGCGCGCGTGGACGCATCCGCGCGGCAAGCGGGGCTTCGGTCTTCATTCGTTCATTCATGGCGTGGTCGAAGAGGTCGGTCATGCCGTGATTATACCCATCACGGTCTCAAATTGCGCTCTTTTAGAAGCGGGAAAGCGCAATTTGAGACCGAGGCTAATTATCTAAGCGAATCTCTTTTATCGTGTACTTCTATATCGTACACGCTCTGTTGTGCCTTCGGAAATTCCAGATTAACAAGCAAAGCGGCTCTTCCGTAATTATCGAGAAAGAGACCCTTCGGCCGCAAAAAAACGATCCCTCAGAACCTGCGAAGGGATGACAAGCCGCTTTTCATATCCTTCGTGACCGTTGTGTCCTTTGTGTAGAGGAGCCGAAATTCTTTATGGAAACAGCCCAAGCATCTCCTTCCGTATTGCCTCTGGCGGGCGCATAGTTGACGGCACGCACGGCGCAGTATGCCCTGCAACATCGCCGGACTGCCACTCATTGGTTTTCAAATCCAGCGAGTACCATTTTTGACATTCGATTGCATTGACAACCCGAAATTGAAAATATGGGGATTCCCCTCGCTCCGCCTCTGGCGAAGATTGAAACGAAAATACCAACCTATGCGCATCTACCGGCGATAAGAGAGAGTCGCCCTCCATCCACTCGGGCTGTGGGATCTTCATATAATCTAAAACCGTCGGAACGATGTCAATATTTTGAGTGTTTGCCGTAATCCTCCCAACATGCGCGCCATTTGGAAAGCGCATCACCAGCGGAATCTTTTTATTGATTGCCCACTTCACTTCATGGTCTGTGTAGACGATAAAAATAGTATTATCAATCTGTCCACTTTTTCTTAGCGCGCCCAGCACGCGCTCGACATATTGGTCATATTGCAAAATGGCATCATCCATAAAATCAACATCCCAGTTTGCATTTTGAATTTTGCCTGCTGAAAAAACCCGCTTCCGAACGACAAACAGCCCGCCATGCGTACCCATCAAGTGCGCGTGGATAAAAAACGGGCTTTCATTTTTTTCTATGATTTTGAGAATATCCCTGACCTTTTGCGTATCTGAAATATCATCCGCCTCATAATTGTTTTCCGTACTGGTCAATGGTTTTTCCATATCGCGGATATAAAAAACATGCAAAATGCGCTCACCAAGCCGCCCGGTCATTTCGTCTACAAAATAATTTGCATTGTCATTGAAAAAATACGCGCGCAGCGTATCGAGAAAACCGCTATGCGTGGGAACTCCGTTTATCACATCGAAACCAGAGCGCATATTCCATTTATCGCCGTTGACTTGTATGGTATTACCCCATTGAATGGTAGTGTAGCCTTCGGCATTAAGAATATTCACAATATGTTGATACGAGTCCTCGGCATGTAGAATATCCGGCGGAACCAAAACATGAGTTGAAGTAGGCAGCTTCCCGGTCAACGAGGATAAAGTAGAGCCGATCGTGCAGCATGCGTTTGTAAAGTGATTTTCCGCTACTAATGAAGTTGCAGCGAGCTCATCAATAATGGGCGTGGTATTTCGGGAATATCCGTAAAGCGACATGTGGGCAGCGCTCAAACCATCTGTCCCCAAAATAATAATGTTTGGCTTTTGAACGCCGCTCAAATTAGAACTGACGCTGGCGCGAGAAGTCGAGATGTTTTGTAAATGGTCAATCGCCAAGAATGTCGCGGAAGTTGTTAATAAAATTACGGCAATTACAAATAATTGACGGGGCATCTTCGCCGGATTAGCAGGATAAATGAACTGCAAAAATTCACGATAAAAATAATAAAGGAGATAACACAAAAAAACAACGTAGAATAACCGCGTCGGGTTTGTAGACGAAACGACTCCAAAACCGAAGACAGTATATGTAAAATTATCCAACAGCATCAAACCCAAGGCAGCAGATACAAGGACCGGGGCAAACAAATCAAGTCGCGGATGAAAGCCGGTGAATCTTTGCAATAAAAAGTCCGCGCCTGCCAAAATCCCAAAAAACATAAAAACCAACAAGGATACAAACAAACCCGATTGAAACAGAATATTTATTTTTTCAGTCAGGCTCAAGAAATCCATAAAGGAAGGTTTGGTGACAAAAAACACCCATTCCATAAAGACATAAAAATATGCCGCAAAAATAGCTGCGGCAAAATTGGGGATTTGTTTTTGAAAAAGTTTTTTCATGCGCAAATTTCAAATCAACGGGGAATGTTTCATGGTCACTGGAATTGGAATATCGAGCAAACGAAAGACAGTGGGGGCAATCTGTAAATGCGACACAGATTCGCCAGTGTCACCCTTTGCCTTGACACCGGGCTGCACCACAAACAACGGCACTTCCCTTTGTTCGGGAGTCGAGCCGCCATGCGCGCCATCCTTGTTCATGCCATGATCGCCTGTAACCAACACCGTGTAATTATTTTTTACCCATTCCATCACCAGCGGCGCAAGCAGCGCGTCCTGACGTATGGCTTGGTTGCGATATTCTTTTGAATCGGCTCCGTATATTTCGCCGTAATAATCCATCCCCATCGGATGAACTAACAAATAGTCGGGGGAAAATTTTCTGACAAGCATTGCCGCGCTTGCAAACAGATCAGCGTCGGGATACGCGTCTTCCGTATAAAAACGCCCATGCTGAATGTTCAAAGATTCATCGTCCACCTCCCTGTCATCAATGGGATTATACGGCGCGCGATTATACAATTCTGAAACCCAAAAATATGCTGCCGCCGCCGTGACCTTGCCTGCTTCCCGCGCGGATTGAAAAATATTCGGCATGTTGGAACGCCGCACAATCGAATTCGCCACCACGCCATGCGCACTGGAACGCACGCCTGTATGCACGGTCTCATACATCGGACGTGACATACTCGGCAGTTCGCCAATGATTTTATACAAGGTCGCCTGTTTGTATTCCACCAGATGGCTCAAAAAACCCATATTTGCTTTTGCGATATCATAACGCAATGCATCAGAAAGGACGAGAATCACTTTGTTCATAAGTTACCTTTTACAAAAAACAGCTCGGGCATCCCTTAAAGGAGACCGAACTGTTTACTGATTGAGAAGATTAATCGTTCAAAACAAGCACGGCTTTACGTGAACAAGTCACTTGTTGAATATCGCCAATTTTAGGCAATTCAAGAGATGGTCGGTTGAAAGTATCCATATTGAATTTCGACTTGCCAATTAACAATTGAATACGCACCACCGAACCCAAAAAGGTAATATTCTCAATACGGCAATCCACTATATTATCCTTCTTCCCTTCTACGAGGAAGCTAAAGCGTTCGGGGCGAATGGCAATCCTGACTTCATCACCTTCTACTTTTCCAGCAGTGAGGCTGCTTGTCTTGAGCTCAATGCCGTCCATGCTCAACAAGCCTTTTTCAGGATTAACCACTTTAACCATGGCGGTATTCAACG
>DZBA01000332.1 GCA_022729775.1 Anaerolinea thermophila
CGTTTTCATGAATATTTCTCCTCTTTATTGAAAATATTTTTGACTGTTGGTAATATATCACCTGTCAAATTCAATAACATTGCGTGACAGTGATAACTACGTTATCGAATCGTTAAAATCAACACAGCGCGTTTTTACGGCTGCCAGATCGTTGGTCCCTTAAGCCCCAAGTTGCCGGAAACGATTGCTAAATCGCTAATGTTAACAATACCGTCATCGTTGATATCGGCAGGCTCGTCGTCCACATTGGAGCAATTGATCGAAGCGGATCTCACGGGAATGTTCGTCCAGTTGAACCTGCGGATAATCAAACGAACATCCAGAATATTAATGACATCATCGCCATTAATATCGCCGCCGCGCAGCGTAGTCGCTCCAAAATCAGAAATAATCTTTCCGTCGGCTACCACCACCCCGCTCTTTCTTGAGTCTAAATATCCGGGATAGGCAGCCCAAATAAAGTATGTGCCATCTTCCAATTTGCCTAATGAAAATTTTCCATCCTTATCCGTATTGGATAAGTTGAACTCCGTCCCGCGCGCCCTGGCGGAAACTGCCGTACAAGCCGATGTCCCTCCGTCAAGGCTGATAGTAGCGGGCGTGCCTTGACGCAAAATCGCGGCGTTTACTGTTCCCGCAGTGGAATCTATATTGACGCAAACCGCTTGCGGAGCTTGGGAGTTAGGCACCGGAGTGCCATTGGCATTAGCCAGTAAAGATTGCACTACTGAAAAACAAGCATTTCCCGCTGCCTTGCCCATGAAATGCAGGCGAGCAACAACCCCGCTGTGAGTTACCTGAGCCGCTCCTGCCGTAATAAGATGCGCGCACGAATCTGTGCTGCCTGGACATTGTGTGAGTTCAATACTGCTGATGTTGTTTGATGTTCCAAAGAAATCGGGGATTGCTTCCGCGACAGAGTTGGGCGATGCCGGCGGCTCTACCAGCGCAGAATCGTATTTCACATAAATGTCGGCGGCCGTTAAACCCGGTGTGACGTAATTGGCAGAAATGATGATATCAAAGGAAATTTCACGGCTCGTTGCAGCCGGGTTAGGAGTTGGCGCAGTCAAAGAAATCGAAGCGGTACCCTGCGGTAGTGTTTGAGCATTAACCGCTGATACTGATAGGCTCAGCATGAAAGTCAAAATTATCACGGCAATCCATCTATATGTTTTCATCATGTTTCTCCTCTTTGAAACAGAGTTTTAAATCGCCTTCACTATATCACCCGCCAAAATCCACAGCGTTACATGACTGTGATAACTACATTGCCGAATCGTTAAAACAAAAACTTCCGAATTCTCAAAGAATTCGGAAGTTTGGCGTTACGGGGTCAATACATCCTTTGCCCACTCGCGTTCTTTTTTATACCACTCGATTAAATTCCCAATCCCCTCGCGCAAGTTGACCTGCGGATTCCAGCCGAGCGCCGCGCGCGCTTTGGATACGTCCGCGTGGTTCATGAACATATCCGCGAGGTTGGGCGGACCGTATTGCACGTTCGCTTTTTTGCCGGTTAACTCTTCCATCAATTGAACAAGCCCGTTGATGGTGATGACTTCATGTCCGCCGAGGTTGATAATTTCATAGCCGAGCGGTTTGAGCGCGGCAATTGTCCCGCGCGCGATGTCGTCAATGTACGTGAATCCGCGCGACTGATTTCCGTCGCCATTGATGCGAATCGGCAGCCCTTCTTCGATCCACTGCGCAAAGCGGAACATCGCCAAATCGGGTCTGCCTGCGGGACCATACACCGTAAAGTAGCGGACAACGGTCACGTCAATATCGTAAAGGTGATGATAGGAATGAGCGAGAACTTCCGCGCCTTTTTTACTCGCCGCGTAAGGCTGCAACGGCTCACTGCTCGACGCGGTTTCGGGCGTGGGGTACGCCGGGTTCTCTCCATAAATACTGGAAGTGGAAGCCAGCACAAATTTCTTGCAGCCAAACTGACGGCAGACTTCCAGCATGTTCAATGTTCCCATCGTGTTTGATTCTAAAAACACCCAGGGATTTTCCACGCTAAAGCGGACGCCCGCGCGCGCGGCGAGATTAATGACGCCGTCAAAGGGACGATTGGTGATTGACGACTGACGACGAAGAATGCCTTTATCAGAAATATCGTCGCGGACAAATTCAAAGCCTTGCAGCGATTGAAGTTTCTTAAGCCGATATTCCTTCATACGCGGATCATACGCGTCGTTCATGTTATCCACGCCGACGACGGTATGCCCCTGCGCGATGAGCATTTCAGACGTCCGCGCGCCAATAAAGCCCGCCGCACCGGTGACTAAATAATGTGACATGATGTTCTCCAGTGTCAGGTGTTTCAGTATCACGTGACACTGAAACACCTGACACAGAAACACTTTACAATCTTTCGACTTTCTCGCTGTCCTTGCCGAGTTTACCCGTCGCGTTGCGTGAGTCAAAGACAAACTTTGCGGCGTCAATAATCGCCTTGTAATCGTAATCCTTATGGTTGGTGACAATTACTACCGCGTCCGATTCTTTCACGGCTTTCATCATATCCTTCACGCTGTCCATTTGCCAGCCGTCATATTCGTGGTGGATGTGTGGAATGTACGGGTCATGATAGGAAACATCCGCGCCTTTCTTTTGCAGCAAGCCGATGACATCCAGCGCGGGAGATTCGCGCACGTCATCAATATCAGGCTTGTATGCAACGCCGAGGACGAGAACCTTCGAGCCTTTCAAAATCATTCCGCGGTCATTCATCGCGTCCAAAATTCGGGCGACCACGTAGCGCGGCATGTTGGTATTGATTTCAGACGCGAGTTCGATAAAGCGCGCGTTGTAGTTGAACGACTTCATCTTCCATGAAAGGTATAGCGGGTCAATAGGGATGCAGTGTCCGCCCAAGCCGGGTCCCGGCGTGAACTTCATAAAGCCAAAGGGTTTGGTCGCGGCAGCGTTGATGACTTCCCACACATCCACGCCAAGCCGCTCGCACATGATGGCAAGTTCATTCACCAAGCCGATGTTAATCATGCGGAAGGTGTTCTCCAGCAGTTTGGACATTTCGGCTGCTTCGGCGGTGGAAACGCGGTGGACGATTTGAATCGCGCCTTCATACCACGCGGAGGCGACTTCGCCGCACGCTTCGGTAATCCCGCCCATCACTTTGGGCGTATTGATGGTGGTGAAATCTTCGCGTCCCGGGTCAACGCGCTCCGGTGAAAACGCAAGGAACCAATCTTCGCCGACGACGAGGTTATGCTCCATGCCAAGTTTGGGGAGCAGCACTTCGCGCGTGGTGCCGGGATAGGTGGTGGATTCCAAAACAATCACCATGCCCTTGTGCATATATTTTCCAAGTTCTTCCGTCGCGGACATGATGAACGACATATCGGGGTCGCCCGTTTGCCGCAGCGGAGTCGGCACGCAGATGCTGACCGCGTCCATTTCCTTCAACACGGAAAAATCGGTGGTGGATTTGAGACGTCCGCTCTTGACGAGTTTTTCCACCGCTTCGGATTTGACATCGGGGATGTAGGATTCGCCTTTGTTGAGCGCGTCAATCTTGCGCTGGTCAGGGTCAACGCCCATGACGTTGAATCCCGCCTCGCCAAACACAACGGCAAGCGGCAACCCCACATACCCAAGCCCCAAAATGGCGATGGAAGCAGATTTGTCTTTTAATTTCTTGATGAGAGTTTCTTTTGTAGTCATTCTTTGTCCTTTATGTAAAGACCCTAAAGGTTTCGTTGTTTATGAAACCCGTATTTTACTCAAGGCTTTCCCGCAAATTCTATGTTTGACTTGCAGAAAAAAAACCTTTAGGGGCTGTGATGGCTTTGAGTATAACAAAGATT
>DZBA01000041.1 GCA_022729775.1 Anaerolinea thermophila
TGATTCACAGAACCCGAATCGACGCGGTATCCCATGAAACCTGTCAGGTCTGCGAAATTCATTTTGCGGCTTTCTTATGTTTGATAAGGACGCGGGCATATAACTGGGTGTAATACTTATTTCCAATCATATAATATGTCTGACCAGAAGGCGGGGTGTCTAATTTCAACGTAGCTCCGTCATTTAGTTTTGTAACATTAGTCTTTTGACCATTTGAGCCAACTTGAATTTGGGGCGGATATGTCTTTGCTGCTGCGCCGAACCAAGTTTTTGTAATTCCGACAATCTCGAATTGGTCAGGGGAGTATTTATCGAGAAAACTGAGCGGCACGCCCATCACGCCATCATAATCGCTTGGGATGGAATCGGTAAACGGTACTTCAATCGCGTCATAATTGTCGTAGCGGTCATAGGCTTTTTTGCCTTGAATTTCTTTATGCTTGCTGTATTTCAAATTATCCGCCATTGTCATTAACGCTAATGGCTGATGACGTCTTCCATGGTCAATGTTGGTAAACCAGACTGATGATACATTTTTCATATTTACGCCGTCAATCACTTTATCAACATCGCTAGGGTCTTTTGTTTCAAACCACAACCCGCCAGACCATTCGGTTCGTCCTGACCACATTTTATTTTCCATAAATAAAGGAAAAACTTCTTTGTAAGTAACGCAATTCTTGTTGCCAATAATGACAAACTGTTTCCTTGCTTCCACAATCCACGCTAAAAATTCACGAAACAACGAGAAGGGCGGGTTGGTAATGATGATGTCGGCTTCATCGCGCAAGGCTTTGATCTCATCGCTTCTAAAATCCCCGTCGCCTTTCAGGTACTGCCATTCCAAGTCGTCCACGTTTACTTTGTGGTCGCCTGTCTTGTCACGGGTCAGGGTGAAAATCTTTCCGTTTTGAACGGTTTTCACTTTGTCATAATATGGCGCGCTCATTTCAAAAAGCGTCGGCTGGTAAACGCCTTTATAAGTTTTACTCTCCGCCGCGTAACTGGTGCTGATGAGTTTCTTCAACCCCAAAGGCTCGAACTTTTGAGCAAAGTATTTTGTAAAGTTGCTCCATTCGGGGTCGTCACAGGGTAACAGAATTGTCTTGCCCCGAAATACATTCGGGTCATATTCCAAGTACGCGTTAATTTCTTTCTCGATGTCCGCGTATTGGGTGTAGAACTCATCGTTCTTTGCTCGTTTTGCTTCGGTGAGATTGCTGTTTGGCATAAATAATCCTACGTTCCAGACCTGTCAGGTCTTATAGTACTGAATCGATTCGGGTTCTGTGAATCAAAGTCATGCTGGTTGATTACAGTTCTGTGGAAACCTGTCAGGTCTTTACTTTTCGGAAACCCGTCAGGTCTCAAATTCCCCCGCACGGGTAATTTATAAAACCGAGTATACCAGAATTGGAAAGCGGAAAGTATAATCGGAAAATGGTTCTCTGGGATTTGCCGTGATTTAGTACACGGACTACACGGATTTGACGGAATCGCGCGGATTTCTTCCAAAAAATCCGCGTTTTGTCCGTGTCATCCGTCACATCCGTGTCCAAATGGTTTTTAATCACGGCGATTCCCAATGATCCCGGAAAATATTTTTTGTTCGCAGACCTGACACCTTATTTTGTCCAAGATTTCGGCAGGCTCAATCCAAGATTAGGCTACAACTCGTCGTGAGCCGCCAAAATCTGGACACGGATGACACGGATTTCACGGACAGACACGGAAAAAAATAAAAAAATCCGTGAGAATCCGCGTAGTCCGTCCAATCCGTGTACAAAAAGGTTTTCAATGAGCCAATCCCGCGATAACTTGCAGGATATTTTGCGCAAAATTTAAGTGACAGGTCTTTTAATATAAAAAAGGAGCGCTTCATGTACGATAAAAATAAACTCGACGAATTGAAAGCCTCGCTTGAAAACTGGGAAAATACGTCACTGCAAAAAGCGTTAAAGCAATTGCCCGAACGCGCCGAAACATTTATCACTACCTCATCCGAACCGATCAACCGACTGTACACGCCGCTCGATGTCGCGGAGAAAGATTACGCCGCGGAATTGGGTCTGCCCGGCGAATATCCCTACACGCGCGGAGTTCATCCCACCCTGCACCGCAGCAAATTGTGGACGATGAGAATGTTCGCGGGCTTCGGCACTGCGGAAGAGACGAATCAGCGTTTCAAATATCTGCTCGAACAGGGGCAAACGGGCTTGAGCATTGCCTTCGATCTGGCAACTCTCATGGGCTATGATACCGACCAGCCCGAAGCGCTCGGCGAGTTTGGCAAATGCGGCGTGGCGATTTCATCCCTCAAAGACATGGAAATTTTGCTCGATGGCATTCCGCTGGATAAGGTTTCCTCCAGCATGACCATCAACTCACCCGCCGCGATTGTTTGGGCGATGTACATCGCCGCCGCGGAAAATCGCGGCATTCGTCCCGACCAATTGCGCGGCACGATTCAAAACGACATCTTAAAAGAATTCATCGCGCAAAAGGAATTCATCTTCCCGCCCGAACCTTCCATGCGCCTTGTCGTGGATACGATGGAATTCGGCTCGCAGAAAGTCCCGCAGTGGAATACGATCTCCATCAGCGGCTATCACATCCGCGAGGCAGGCAGCACCGCCGCGCAGGAACTCGCGTTCACATTAGCCGACGGCTTGGAATATGTCCGCTGGGGAATTGCGCGCGGCATGGACGTGGACGAATTCGCGCCGCGTTTGTCGTTCTTCTTCAACGCGCACAATGACTTTTTTGAGGAAATTGCAAAATACCGCGCCGCGCGTCGCATTTGGGCGCGCGAGATGAAAGAAACATTCAAGGCGAAAAATCCGCGCTCGTGGCTGTTAAGATTCCACACCCAAACGGCGGGAGTCAGTCTCACCGCGCAGCAGCCAGAGAACAATGTGGTGCGCGTCGCCATTCAAGCGCTGGCGGCTGTCCTCGGCGGGACGCAATCCCTGCACACCAATTCACTGGATGAAGCGCTCGCGCTTCCTTCCGAACATGCGGTGACGATTGCCCTGCGCACGCAGCAAATCATCGCGGAAGAATCGGGCGTGACCAATACCATTGATCCGCTTGGCGGTTCGTTCTTCGTCGAAGCGCAAACGGATAGAATGGAAAAACAGGCGTATGAGTATTTCCGCCGTATTGAAGAACTCGGCGGCATGTTGCCCGCCATCGAAAAAGGATTCATGCAGGGCGAAATCGCGGACGCCGCATATCGCTATCAGCGCGAGATTGACCTGAACGTCAGAAGAATCGTCGGCGTGAATGCGTATCAGGAAAAGAAGCCGCTCACCATCCCGCTTTTGGCAATGGACCCAAATGGGTACAACCGACAAGTTGCGCGATTGAATGAAGTCCGTAAAACACGCGATAACGGACGCGTGGGACAGACGCTCGATAAACTGCGAATCGCATGTCAAGGCACAGAGAACACCATGCCGTACATCATGGAATGTGTCCACGCGTATTGCACGCTCGGCGAAATCATCAGCGTGATGAAGGAAGTGTTTGGGGTGTATGAAGAGACGGCGGTGATTTAAGAGAGAGTAGAGATTGGAGAATAGAGATTAGTTGTGGACAGCCGGGAGGCTGTCCACTTTTTTGGTGTGCACGAAAAACATGTCAGGGATGGATTCGAAAGTCTCCTGACTTTCGAGGCAAAATCGGGAGATTTTGCAGTCCCATGTGACAACCTTTGCGTGCACACCTTTTTTGTGCCGCAAATCCCCAAATGCTGATTCGTGTTATAAATGGCATATCTCATTTTTCTGGAGGCTTTTTATTATATGAAACGCGCAGTCAGTATCAGCATTGGTTCGTCCAAGCGAAACAAGGCTGTAGAAGTGACCCTGCTTGGCGAGAAAGTCAGCATCGAGCGCATCGGCACAGATGGCGACATGGAAGCCGCTGCCTTGAAATATAAAGAACTCGATGGCAAAGTAGATGCCTTTGGCGTAGGCGGCGCGGATTTGGGCGCCATTGTCGAAGGGAAATTTTACCCATTTCATTCTGTTCAAAAATTAATTCGATATATCAAGAAAACCCCTGTCGTAGACGGCGGCGGACTTAAGAACACGCTCGAAAATAAAGCGCCCGCCTTTCTCGAACAGAAACTTGGCGACTACCTAAACAAACATGGTCGCAAGGTGATGGTTACCGTCGGCGTAGACCGTTGGGGACTTTCCAGCTCTTTTGTCGAAGCGGGCTTCGAAACCGTTTTCTGTGATTTGATGTTCACGCTCGATGTGCCGATTCCCGTCCGTACCATGCGCGGGTTGAAGATGCTGGCTGCGGCGTTGATTCCGATTGTCACTCGCTTTCCCTTTGAATGGATTTATCCGACAGGCGAAAAGCAAGAGGAACACAAGCCTAAATTCGAGAAGTGGTATCAGTGGGCAACCGTCATCGCGGGCGATTGTCTATATGTCAAACGCCACATGCCTTTTGACATGAAAGGGAAGATTGTGGTGACCAATACCACCACGCCCGAAGATGTCGAATTCTTCCGCAAGGCTGGCATTAAATATCTCATTACAACAACGCCCGTGATGGAAGGTCGTTCTTTCGGAACGAATATGATGGAAGCCGCGTTGGTGGCTGTCGCGGGAAAAGGTCGCCCTTTGAATTGGGACGAGTTGAACGAAATGCTCGATAAATTGGGAATTGAACCGCAATTACAGGAGTTGAATTAAATGTTGATGGATGCTATCGTAACCGCCGGGGGAATTCCGCAACCCGGCGACCCCTTATATGAATATTCCAACGGCGCTTCCAAAGCGCTGATTGATGTTGCTGGCAAGCCCATGGTGCAGTGGATTTTAGACGCGCTGGGCGAGTCCAAGTCCATTAAGAATGTCATCGTGGTTGGGTTGACAGCAAAGAGCGGCGTTACTTGTAAGAAACCTATGCACTTTGCCTCCAACCAGGGACGTATGCTCGCCAATATTGTCACAGGCGTAAATAAATCGCTGGAACTGAATCCAAAAAACGAATATGTCTTCATTGTTTCCTCTGACATCCCCGCGGTGAAAAGCGACATGGTGGATTGGCTTGCCAAGACCGCCATGCAAACGCGCGATGAAATCTATTACGGCGTTTGTCCGCGTGAGGTGATGGAAGCGCGTTATCCCACATCCAAGCGCACATATACCAAATTAAAAGACATGCAAGTCTGCGGCGCGGATATTAACATCATCCACGTCAATCAAGTCGTGCAGCATTTAGAGACGTGGGAAGAATTGATCGGCAACCGCAAGAGTCCCTTGCGTCAGGCGGCAGTCATTGGGTGGGACACCTTGTTCCAACTTGCGACCCGCCAATTCACTTTAGACGGATTGGTTCAGCGCACTTGTGAACGGGTTGGGATTAAAGGTCGCGCGATTATTTGGGATCAAGCCGAGCCATGTATGGACGTGGACAAGCCCCATCAGTTGGAAATCATGCGCGCAGACTTGGAAGAATATAAGCGCAAATTGAAAGCCGCGCAAAGAAAAGCCGCGAAAGCCGAATCCGCTAAACAAAAATGAATCTGCGTTCCCTACTCGAACTTGACGCCCGACTCTCTGACCAGCTGCGCGTTGCTGAAAAGCCGGGCGTCTTGCGCAGCTTTGCCGTCTTCTTTGCCCACTCCGGTGACTCGTGGTTTTGGGCGCTTGCGCTGCTGATTCTATGGTTCTTTAGCTCCGCGCCATGGAAACACTGGGAGGTCGTGGAATTCTTCGGTATTCTCGGTTTGGCTGGCGTTGTACTTGCCATTAAATTTATTGTCCGCCGCGAAAGACCCGAAGGCGAGTGGGGCGGAATTTATCGCAACACCGACCCGCACTCCTTCCCATCGGGACATGCCGCGCGCGCGTTTTTAATTGCCGTCCTCGCTGCCGCGCTTGCTCCCCCATGGCTCGCGGTCATTTTGTGGATATGGGCGCCGCTTGTTTCACTGGCGCGTGTTGCAATGGGCGTGCATTATCTTTCTGATGTTGTCGCGGGCGCAATCGTTGGGACGTTGATCGCGCTGCTCGGTTTGCAAATTTACCCGCCGATGGTGAATTGGTTTGTCGCGCTCACGGGATTTCCGCTTTGGTGAGGACGATATACGCGCAAGTCGCGCAGCGCCTTGCTTCATTAAGTGAAACGCCTGACCTCGATGCTTCGGTCTTGCTGGCGCACATCAGCGGAAAATCGCGCGCGCACATTCTCGCGCACCCGGAACTTGAACTGAATCACGAACAGCAAAATAAACTTGATGACTCGCTTGCGCGTTTGGCGCGCGGCGAGTCATTTCCGTATGTATTGGGAAAATGGGAATTTTTCGGGAACGAGTTTGAAATTACGCAAGACGTTCTCATCCCCCGCCCCGAAACAGAGCTGCTCGTCGAAAAAGCCATTGCATATTTGCGGAAGAATCAATCCGCGTTTCAGGTTGCGGACATCGGAACAGGCTCCGGCGCGATTGCCATTTCCATCGCGCGGAATGTTCCACACGCGAAGATTCTCGCAACCGATATTTCCCCCGCCGCGCTGAATATCGCCAAGCGCAACGCAAAGAATCACGCGGTAGAGGATCAAATCAAATTCGTCGAATGTGACCTGCTTCCAAATTCAGAATTCAGGATTCAGAATTCAGAATTTGATTTGCTTTGCGCCAACCTTCCCTACATCCCCACTATGACGATGAAACAACTTTCTGTCTTTGGGCGAGAGCCGACTCTTGCGCTCGATGGCGGACTCGACGGCTTTGACCTGTATCGCCGCTTGTTCGAGCGACTCCCGCGTTGGCTGTCTTCGCGCGCGCTGATTCTCTGCGAGATTGAATCCACGCTTGGCGCGGAAGCGATTCGCCTCGCGTCGGATTTTTTCCCCCGCGCTGAAATTCATCTGCACCGAGACCTTGCGGGCAAAGACCGTCTGCTGGAAATTTTGACTCAACGGGTATAATCATCACAAGGCGCATGATGACTATGAATAAATCAAAAAATTCTTTGCGGGGCAAAATACTCAACCTCACGCATATCAACACAACCGACTCGGACATGGAACGCAAAGGTCATTTGCTTGGCATGTTCCTGATTCTTGCTGGAATTCTCATTGCGTATACAACTGTCGAAAATTTGATTTATTTCGCCATGCATCCTGCCAGCAGGGAATATGTGGCTTTTATCATACAGGATGTTTTTGTCGCGGTGATTTTTTATGGGTTTTGGAAATTGAACGAAAGCGGAAAAGTGCAGCTTGCCGCTTATCTTTCCATTACATTGAGCGTGCTTTCTACTATTACTTTCTATCATCCATCATATCTTGAATATATGATGATTGTCTTTGCGCTGCCGATTGCGATTTCCAGTTTTATTATTCGCCCATCCAGTTCATTTATCTACGCCGCTTTTATTGCCATCGTTTACACGATTTCCAGTTCCCTTTGGGATTATGGGTGGCAATATAACCTGACCGCTGTCATCGCTTTGTTTGCGCTGGCATTTATGACGTGGGTGATTGCATGGCGCATGGAAAACGCAATCAAGGAAAACACGGAACTGGTTGCCACCCTTAAAAAATCCAACGCGCAGATTTGGAACGCGTACGAAACCACGCTCGAAGGCTGGTCGCTTGCGCTGGATTTGCGCGACAAGGAAACCGAAGGACATACGCAAAGAGTCACCGACCTGACCGTGAAACTTGCGCGCGCTATTGGAGTAAGCGATGATGAACTGGAACACATCCGCCGCGGCGCGTTATTGCACGACATCGGCAAACTCGGCGTGCCAGATACCATCCTGCTTAAAGCGGATAAACTCACCGAAGAAGAATGGTTGATAATGAAGCAGCATCCGCGCTACGCTTACAGCCTGCTTTATCCAATTCAATTCCTGCGCGAGTCGCTCGACATCCCATGCCATCATCATGAAAAATGGGATGGCTCAGGGTATCCGCAGGGCATGAAGGAAGATGAAATTCCGCTTGCCGCGCGTATCTTTGCCGTTGTGGATGTGTACGACGCGCTCTTGTATGACCGTCCCTATCGCAAAGGTTGGGCAAAAGAAAAAGTATTGAACTATATCAAAGCGCAATCGGGCAGTCACTTTGACCCGCATGTGGTGGATGTCTTCTTGCGGGAGATCGAGAAATGAAAACAGAAATCCTGCCTGTCAGTGAAATTTTAACCGCGCTGCAAATCTTAAAAAATGGCGGACTGGTTGCCTTCCCAACCGATACTGTGTATGGTCTTGGCGCGCTGGCTTTTGATGATGAAGCCATCAAGAGTATTTATGCCGCGAAAGACCGCCCGATTGAAAAAGCAATTCCCATTTTGATTGCAGACTTAAGCGATTTGAATCAAATCGCGGATTCGATTCCGCGCCTCGCGCAAATTCTCGCCCGCCAATTTTTACCCGGCGCGCTGACTCTCGTCATCCCCAAAAAAGATTCGCTGCCGCCTTCAGTCTCTTCGACGCCGACGGTTGCTGTCCGCATCCCTGACCATGATGACGCGCGGGCATTGCTCCGCGCCGCAGGTCCGATGGCTGTCACCTCCGCGAATATTTCCGGGCAGCCGAGTCCCATCAGCGCGCAGGAAGTGTACGAGCAACTGCGCGGACGAATCCCCTTGATTTTGGACGGCGGAAAAACGCGCGGCGGAATCCCATCTACGCTGGTGGATTGTACAAAAGAGCAGTTGGAAGTCTTGCGCGAGGGTCCCATCTCGAAGGAAGAGTTATTAAATTTTGTTAAGAAATTGGGCTAAAAACTCTCATGCAAACCTTAAGTTCTGTTCAGGTTTTATTTATCCGCATGAATATAATAATGGTTAACATTCTCCTAAACAAACGAAATCGCCGCTGACTTGGGCAAGTCGGCGGCGATTTCGTTTAACGAAATTTTGTTTACAGCCCATTCAACGTCCACGTGGGAAAGACATCCATATTCATATCAGATACATGTCCCAGCGCGTGGCGGAAATATCCCGCCGAAGCAATCATCGCGGCATTGTCGGTACATAACGATAACGGGGGAATGTGAACGGGAAATTCGGTCTGCGCCCTAAAGGTTTGCCTTAACGCGCGGTTGGCAGAAACGCCGCCCGCGACCAAAATTTCCTTTGCGCCATATTCGCGCGCGGCTTCCATCGTCTTTTTGAATAATACATCCACCACCGCTTGTTGGAAAGAAGCGGCAAGGTCGGGGATGGGCAGGGTTGCGCTGCGTTTTTTTAATTCGCGCGTTTCATATAGAACCGCTGTTTTAACTCCGCTGAACGAAAAGTTATACGTCCCATCCATCCATGAGCGCGGAAAGTTAAAGCGGCGCGGGTCACCTTCCTCTGCGGATTTCTGAATCGAAGGTCCGCCGGGGTAGGGCAGTTCGAGCAGCCGCGCGACTTTATCGAAGGCTTCGCCTGCCGCATCATCGAGAGTCGCGCCGAGGCGTTGATAAGTCAAGTGGTCGGTCATTAAGTTTAATTCTGTATGCCCACCAGAGACGAGCAGCGCCATCAATGGAAATTGCGGCTCGGGCGGAACGGGGTCATCCGCAGTATAGACCCACGCGGAATATAAATGCCCTTCGAGGTGATTCACGCCCACCAGCGGAAGCCCCGAACCGAGGGCGAGTCCCTTTGCCATGTTCATGCCCACCACCAGCGAACCCGCGAGTCCGGGTCCCTGTGTGACGGCAATCGCGTCAATATCTTTCAGCGTGAGATGCGCCTGCGCGAGAGCCTGCTCCACAACGGGAGTGACGCTCAACACATGCTGGCGCGAAGCGACTTCGGGATACACGCCACCATAACGCGCGTGGATTTCCATTTGCGATGCGACAACGGAGGAAAGCAGCGCGCGCCCATTTTCAACAATGGCGCATGCGGTTTCGTCGCATGAGGTTTCGATAGCGAGAATTCGAGCAGGGGAGAGGTCGGTCATGCTTATAATTATACCCGCGAGTGAAAGCTCACAGTGGAAATTCAAATGGGTTCTCTGGGATTTGCCGTGATTTGGTACACGGACTACACGGATTTGACGGAATCGAGCGGATCTTTTCCAAAAAAATCCGTGTTTTGTCCGCGTAATCCGTCGCATCCGTGTCCAAATGGTTTTTAATCACGGCAATTCCCAATGAGCCTTCAAATGCAGACTGTAAGATTTCCCGCCTGTGTTAGAATTCGCTTATACTATTTTTCACGAGGTACCCCGTGTCTGAAACAAAAAAAATGATGGATAAACCCGCGACCGCCACGCCCCTCAATCCCCGCAAACGCGCAATTATTGTCGGCGCGGCAGGCGGAATTGGCGCGGCGCTTTCACGCAAACTTGCCCGCGAAGGGTTCGCCCTCGCGCTGGTGGATTTTAATCAACAGGCGGTCGAAGCCCTGCGCGATGAAATCAATCAAACCGCGAAGGAAACCCGCGCCCTCGCCTATCAACATGACGTGACCAAGTACAACTCCGCGCCCGAATTGCTGCGCCGCATCATCGCGGACTTGGGCGGAGTCGACTCGCTGGTGTATGTGGCTGGCATGATTTACTTCCCCGCGCTGGACGAGTACAACTTCGCGCAAGATTCCAAAATGGTCGAAGTCAACCTGCTGGGTGGGATGGCGTGGATGGGAGCCGTCGCGCCGCTCTTCCAAAACGCCAAGCGCGGACAAATCGTCGGCGTGTCTTCAGTCGCGGGCGATAGGGGCAGAATCGGCAACCCGGGCTATAACGCCTCCAAAGCAGGCATGACTAATTATCTCGAAGGCTTGCGAAACCGTCTCACCCGTCATGGCGTAAACGTGTTGACCGTCAAGCCGGGCATGGTCAAAACCGATATGCTCAAACTGCCGGGCGCGCCCAAACCCGTCCTCGCGCTCGAACCCGAACAGGTCGCGGATTTGATTTGGGACGGAATGCGCGCGCGCAAGCAAACGATTTACGTCGCGGGCATTTGGAAACTGGTCATGCTCGTCATTCGTCACATCCCGTCTTTTATTTTTAGACGGTTGAATTTCTAAATCTGACGGTGGACGATTGACCACAGACCATCGTCCATTGCCCATCGTCAATGGTCTAATATTATGGACATCACACAAAACTTCGTTCAACTCGAAAACTTCGGACATTCGCACAGCGCGCCCGCGTATGTGTTGAAAATCAACACACCCGAAGAAGTTCACGAGGCATTCCACCTCGCAAAAAAAATGGGATTGACCGTCACCGCGCGCGGCGCGGGACGCAGCTACAACGATTCCGCGCTCAATGGCGGCGGAATTGTCCTCGACATGAGCGATATGAACGCCATCATGCGCTGGGACAAAGCCGAAGGACTCATCACCGCGCAGCCCGGCGTCACGCTCGAACAACTCTGGCACAAGGTCGAACCCGATGGCTGGTGGACCCCCGTTGTATCGGGAACCATGCGAACCACGCTGGGCGGTTGTCTCGGCGCGAACATTCACGGAAAAAATAATTTCAAAATGGGAACCTTCGGCGAACACGTCGTCGAGTTCACCGCCATCCTCCCCACTGGCGCGGAAGTGACCTGCTCCCCCAATAAAAACGCGGACTTGTTTTATTCCATCATCAGCGGGCTGGGAATGTTGGGAATCATCGTCTCTATCACGATGAAAATGAAACACATTTATTCGGGGCTTGTCAGCGTGGATGCCTTCCCCGTCCGCAATTTGCATGAGCAGCTGACCGCGCTGCAAGACGGCGCGCCAAACTCCGATTACATCGTCGGGTGGATGGATACTTTCGCGGGCGGCAGTTCGCTCGGGCGCGGACAAATTCACGCGGCGCATTATCTGCACGCGGGCGATGACCCAAATCCGCGCGAGACGATGAAGGTGCAAAATCAAGTCCTGCCGCCGTATATCTTCGGCGTGTTTCCCAAATCCATTTTGCATTACTTCATGACGCCATTCGCCAACAATCTTGGATGGTCAATGGTCAATCTGGCGAAGTACATCGCCTCGCAGCGCAAACACACCTTCCGCCAACCGCACGCCGCGTTTCACTTTCTTTTGGATTACGTCCCCGGCTGGGAATTTTCCTACGGCAAGGGCGGACTCATCCAATATCAATCCTTCCTCCCCAAAGAAACCGCGGAATCCGCGTGGACAGAGATGCTTCGCCTCTCCCTCAAAAATGGTCTGCCCTCCTATCTCGGCGTGACCAAACGCCACCGCCCCGATAAATTCCTGCTCACCCACGCGGTGGACGGATTCTCGCTCGCGATGGATTTCAAAGTGACCGAGGGCAACCGCGCGCGACTCGGAAAGATGTTGCAAGAGTTCGATGAAATTGTGCTGCGCGCAGGCGGGCGTTTCTACTTCGCCAAGAACAGCGAAACCAGTGCGGACACCGCGCGCGCCTTCTACGGTGAAGAAACCGTCAAGAAATTCAAGAAACTCAAAGACCGCTGCGACCCGCATGGATTGTTGGAGTCTGATTTATATCGAAGAATTTTTGGGTAATCTCTAGCAATATGCCCGAACGCGACTTTTTAATCTACCTCGATAAAGATACGCGCTTGTGCCGTTACAGGCATCACCATGTTACCAATGGCAAGCGCGTTATAGAATTTTGCGTTCAATTAGAAACAATCGTCAATGAAGCGTGGTACGTCGTCATCAGATACGACACGTCCTATGGACGTCCCCATCAAGATATCTTGCGCCCAAGCGGAAGACAGACAAAAAAATGGCTGAATCATCTTTCCACAGAAGAGGCGCTGACATTTGGTCGAAACGATATTATGGAAAATTGGAAGGTATATAGAGAGCGTTTTTTGAAAGAGTTCAGAAATGAATAATATTTACCACGCAAAACACCAGTCTTTGTTTTTCGAGTTTACCAACTATATAATCACCCACCCCAATTTTAATATCCCCTCTGGTGCGGAGGTTATTTTATTGGATTGCAAAGATGCAGGATATACGCGCTACATGCTCAAACATGCCCCCAAAAATATGGAAGATGTCGTTTTTATTGATGTGGGAGAACTTGCCCCTATTCGTTCGCGCATCAAGAAACCGAAAATCATCACGCGGGAATTCGCCCGCAAATCCGTTACAAAGACCAAAAATATTTCCGCCGCGCTCAAGACGTCCAGAAAGAAAATTTAGACTCTATCTACCTGACGCTTTTGCTCCTTGAACATCCGCACGTGTACATCTTCGGGCGCAAAGGTCGCGCGGAGTTGCCCGTCATAGCTTTGCGCTCAACGTCGTGCCTGACATGCAATATTGGGACGGCATCATCGCCTGCGGAATCTCCGAGCCGATTGTCTCACTCGCTGACCTGCTCGCTTCCGCCCCGAACATGCAGCGCGTAAAAAGTGAAATGTCAAAGGCATTTCTTGGCATATTCAACATTTGATTTATAAACCACCTTCCCCATGACCTCAATCAAAGAATTAATCCCCGTCCTACAAACCGCCATCGGACCCGTCATCTTAATTTCGGGCGTCGGCTTATTGCTGCTCAGCATGACCAACCGCTTCTCCCGCATCATTGACCGCGCGCGGAATTTGATCGCCCTATCCGAAAACGCGGGCGGACCTCCGCGCGGGCGGCTGCTCACCCAAATTGACATCCTCTGGGAACAGGCGCGCCTCATCCGCCTTTCGATTCTCTTCGGCGGCATCAGCGTCTTGTGCGCCGCGCTGCTCATCATCGTTCTATTCATCACCGCGTTGTTCGGCATCGAAGACGCGTGGCTTATCAGCGCCATCTTTGTCATCTGTATGTTATCCCTGATTGCCTCGCTCGGCATCTTCCTCACCGACATCAACAAATCGCTCGCGGCTTTCAAAGTGGAACTCTATGGGCATGAAGAAGACCGCAAAGCCTAAATGATTCGCAAATTTCAAATCATCCTTCTTGTTTCTCTCGCCGCGTTCCTTCTCATCCAAGCCGCGTATTCTTTACGCTGGCAAATCGCCCACGACGAAGCGCCGCTTTTATACGAAGCCTTCCTCATGCAAAGCGGAGCCATGCCCTACCGCGACCTCTTTGACTTTCAAATGCCAGGCGCGTACATCGCCTATTATTTGCTTGGGCTGCTCTCCAACTTCGGACCTTTCCGCCTGCGCGTCCTCGACCTTGCGATTCTCGCCGCGCTGCTTTTCATCACATTCTCATTCATGCGGAAGTTTGGAAACATCCCCGCCATCGCGTCCGCGCTGCTTTTTGGGTTGATGTACATGCAAGGCGGCGCGTTCATGTCGCTCCAGCGCGAATATCTTTTTCTCCCTTTCGTTGCCCTTGCGCTTTGGATAAATTTGCGTGCGGACAATCTGACTCTTCGGGATCATCTGCTCACGGGATTTTTATTTGGTCTCGCGGCAATCATCAAACCGCACGCCGCGCTTGGACTTCTCCCCCTGATTATTTTCCACGCGGCGAATTTGCGCAAACGGGCGATGAGTTTCCTGCTCCCCGCTGGGATCGGATTCTCCATCCCGATTCTTCTTGTCATCCTTTGGCTAACCTTAACAAATTCATTATCTCCCTTCCTCGATATTGCGCTAAATTATTGGGGACTCTACGCCCAGGTCAACGGTGAAATGGCAATCACGCCCGCCGACGCGCGCCTTTCATTTTTACTCAAACAAGCCCTCGAACTCGGCGGTTATTGGATTTGGATTCTGCCTTCCATCTTCGGCATATACATCACCCCGCAGGAAAATAAAAAATACGCCTACCTCCTCGCGGGTCTTGTTGCCTGTTATGCAATTTATCCCGTCTTCACTGGACAATTCTTTGAATACCACTACATCCCGCTGGCGTATTCGTTTAGCCTATTAGCCTCACTTGCATTAACCACTCACCACTTACCACTCACCACTCACCACTCATCCAAATTCATCCCTCATCTTTCATCCCTCATCCTTTTAGTTGCCATCCTCATTTACATCCGCCCCTCCAACACTTTCACCCGTCAAATTGAAGGCAGACCGATCTCACGCACTACTGACCGCGCAGTCGTCATTGCCAAATATTTGGATGAAAATTTACAAACAGGCGACACCGTCCAACCGCTCGATTGGACAGGCGGAACATTGCTCGCCATGCTCCAAGTCCGCGCGCCGCTTGCGACAAAATACGTCTTCGATTTTTACTTCTACCATCACGTTTCAAATCCCTACATTCAAAACCTGCGAAACGATTTCCTGACCCAACTCGCGGAAGAAAAACCGCGCTTCATTGTCGAAGTCACCGCCATTGACAAACCCTGGATCACAGGCGAAGATACCACGAAAGACTTTCCCGCCCTGCGCGAATTCCTAAACGCGAATTACTCCATCGAAGTTGATAAAGACGATTTCTTGATTTACAAAATCCGTTGAGCGATCTCTACCAAAATCAAGTAATGGTTTAGAGTAAAATTACAGCATGAGCCTCCCATTATTTCAAACCCCTAAACCG
>DZBA01000042.1 GCA_022729775.1 Anaerolinea thermophila
CTTCCTGGCTGGTTTCAACTTTTACCGATGGCTTTTTTGCTTCCACCAGAAAATCGAACTTTTCCCCGCGTCCCACGCGAAACGCATAATCCGCTTTTTTCTGCTGCCCCGCGACATCTACCGAAAATTCGTGCGTGACTTCCTTCCCCGCTTCATCATAACCTTTCTCGTTGGCGACATCCCAGCCCAACGCGGTGAAGAATGGGTCTAAAAATTGGCGGCGCAATTCGGTTTCATTCTTGCTGGAACGATAGGAATCCAAATTTTGCTCGAATGTCTCAACTAATTTATGAATGATGGCAGGGGCTGTGATTTGTGATGTCATTCCTTCATTTTACCTTTTAACCTCAAAAAGAGTAAAATATCTGTGCCATTGCGAAGGCGCAAACCTAATGCCTTAAACTTGAAACCTGAAACTTGGAACTTGCCCCCATGATCACTGATCTCTCCCACGAACAAATCCTGCGCTACTCGCGTCACCTGCTCATGCCCGAAGTCGGGCTGCAGGGACAAATCAAACTAAAGAACTCATCCGCGCTGATTGTCGGCACCGGCGGACTTGGCTCGCCTGTTTCGTTATATCTCGCGGCGGCAGGCATCGGTCGCATTGGGTTGGTGGATTTCGACATCGTAGACACAACCAATTTGCAGCGCCAGATTATCCACGGTACGTCCACAGTTGGGAAATTAAAAGTTGAAAGCGCAAGGGATAGGTTAACTGATTTAAATCCCGATATTCAAATTGATATTTACAACGAGCCGTACACCTCCGCAAACGCGCTCCGCATTGCAAAAGATTACGACATCATCATTGACGGCACGGACAATTTCCCCACGCGCTACCTCACCAACGATGTCTGCGTGCTGCTTGGCAAGCCAAACATCTATGGCTCGATTTTCCGCTTCGACGGGCAGGTCAGCGTGTTCTACGCAAAGGAAGGTCCGTGTTATCGCTGCCTCTTCCCCGAACCACCGCCACCGGGACTTGTCCCCTCTTGCGCGGAGGGCGGCGTGCTTGGCATTTTGCCCGGCACAGTCGGCACGCTGCAAGCCACCGAAGCGATTAAAGTTTTGCTTGGCATCGGCGAACCGCTGATTGGAAAACTGCTTTTATACAACGCGCTCGACATGTCCTTTGATTTTGTCACGTTGAAAAAAAATCCCAAATGCCGCGTGTGCGGACCAAACGCGGACATCAAAGAGTTGATTGATTACGAAGAATTTTGCGGCGTGCCGGGACATCACGCGGATGACACATCCGCCGGCGCGGATTGGGACATCACCCCGCAGGAGATGAAGGCGCGAATCGAATCGCAGCCGGATCTGATTCTGCTCGACGTGCGCGAACCGCATGAGTTGGAGATTTCCGCCATCAAAGGCGCAATTAACATCCCCCTCGGTCGCATTGCCGAGCGCATGTCCGAGTTAGATTCCGCAAAAGAGATGATCGTCTTCTGCAAACGCGGATCACGCTCGGCGCGCGCGATTGAAATCCTCGCCAGTGCAGGGTTCAAGAAGATGAAGAACCTCAAAGGCGGAATCAATGCGTGGGCAGAAGAAATTGATATGTCCCTGCCGTTGTATTAATCAATGCAGAATGCAGAATGAAGAATGTGGAATATAAAAATATGAAATATCGGGAGAAGGCGTTGAGAAAAATTTTATTTTTGGCGATTCTTTGCGCGTTGGTTCTTTCGATTTCGCGCGAAGCCTCCGCGCAGGGCGGGGCGGTCACGCTCAAAGCGCAGGCGGGCATCGGCGGCGTGTGCAAAATCGGCGCGTGGATGCCTATCCGCGTGACGGTGGAAAATCGCGGCGCGGATGTCGAATCGCGCGTGCAAGTTTCATACAACAACGACCTCGGCGGAGAAACAATCCACGCGGCAGACCTTTCCCTGCCTTCCACATCGCGCAAGGAGTTTTTCATTTATCTTTACCCCGATAGCGCGGCGCGGAACTTCGATGTCAACGTAATGGACAGGGATAAATTGCTGGCAACCACGAAATTAAATGTTTCGTGCAAAGGCGACCAGATTTTTGTCGCGGGCATTTTATCTGATTCCCCATCCGCGTTTGGCGTCCTCAACACAATCCGCCCGCTGGCGGGGACATCGCGCGCGGTTTCGTTAAACGTCGCTGACCTGCCCGACCGCGCGGAAGGTTGGTCTGCGCTCAACGCGCTGATCATTTCAAACGTAGATACCGGCACGCTCACCGTAGACCAAAAACACGCGCTGCATCTCTGGCTGGCAAAAGGCGGAAAATTATTCGTCACCGGCGGCGCGCGCTGGCAGGAAACAACCGCAGGGCTGCAAGACCTGTTGCCCGTGAAAATCACATCCACAAAAAATATCGCGCGCTTATCCGCGCTGGCAGAATACGCGGGGGATGAAGACGCGCTCGGCGCGACGATTCTTTCAAACGGGCAAATTCAACAAGGCGCGCATGTTCTCGTCGAACAGGATGGCGTTCCCTTGCTGGTTGAAAAACGCATCGGATATGGCAAGGTTTATTATTTCGCCGCAGACCCAAGTTCGCGCCCGCTGAACAGCTGGGGCGGAATGAGCGCGGTGTACGAACACCTGATTTTTTTCCAGCCGCAGCAACCTGCATGGTCAGGCGCGGAATGGGATTCGTATCGCGTGAACAATGTCGTCAGCGCGTTGAGCGAGTTGCAAATGCCGAATTTTCTTTACGTCTTTTGCTGGCTCGGTCTTTACATCGTCGCCATTGGTCCTGTCAATTATTTAATCCTGAGGCGCGTCAAGCGCATGGAACTTGCGTGGGTCACCATCCCAATTCTGGTGATTATGTTTTCATGTCTCGCGTACTTTTCGGGATACGCGTATCGCGGATTCAACCCCATCTTGAATCGAGTCGCGCTCGCGCAAGGCTGGGACGAAACTCCGCAAGCGCGGGTGAATGGCTTGGTGGGAATCTATTCTCCGCGCCGCACATCGTACGATGTGATAACGCAGGATGGATTCATGCTGTACGCGCCCAAAGGAATCGGCAAAGATTTACAGGGAAGTAACGACTGGCTTTCTTTGAAAACAAACAGCGGAACATCACTGCCCGGGGCGCGCGTTGAAATTGGCGGCATAGAACCCATCGGCGTCGAAGGGGAAATGTCCGCGCTGAACATCCAGCATAACCTTGCGTACAATGTCAATGGCGCGGGCGTTTCCTTTGCGGGGACAATCACCAACGCCAGCGCATATTTGCTGAAAGACGCGGCGCTTGTCACATCCGATGAATGGATTTCAATCGGCGATTTGAAACCAAACGAAACATACAACGCAAAACATACATTCACCGACCAGCCCGCCATTCCGCCTGTGGACATATATTCGATTATGAATAAATTGAATTTAAACGAAAACGCCAGCGCAATGGATGAACGGCGGCGCGCTTTGTTTTTTCAATCAGTGGTTTCTTATAATTTGCCGCTTGCGCCTTCGGGCATTTATCTCATGGGCTGGGTGGATGCGGTGTCCCTGCCTGTGGGCTTGAAGGATGAGCAAGGCGAAGCGGTGGATACGATGCTTTATTTTCAAAAACTCGAGCCTGCGCTTACCGCGCTTTCATCGCGCCCGTTTACGGTCACATCCCACGCGTATCAGTGGCAGTCATCCATCAACACCCTTGCAACGACGAACATTCCCGAAGATGGGTATGAAATTCGCTTTCAGCCTGACCTTCCGCTTCGCGTCGGCGAGGCATCCGCGCTCAACTTCAACATTCAAACCAGCGCGGCGTTCAACCAAGTCGCGTTTTCGATATGGGATTTTCAACAAAAAACATGGGAGCAAATCCCGCTCTCGTTCAATGTTTCCATTCCAAACGCGCAAAATTATCTCGGCATGGATGGCGAAATCAGGGTCATGTTCGACGTAGACCAAAATAGCTACACTGAAATCAGGTCGGTGGATTTTACGCTGGAGGCGCAGCCATGACCGCCATCATCGAAATCAAAAACCTGACCAAACGCTTTGGCAAACGACTGGCAGTGAATAACATCAGCCTCGAAATTCAAAGCGGAGAAATCTTCGGTTTGGTCGGTCCCAATGGCGCGGGCAAAACAACCACGATGCGAATGCTCGTCACGCTGCTCAAACCCGACAAGGGCGAAATTATCATCGGCGGACATTCGATTCAAAAAGCCGCAAGCGAAGCGCGCCGGCTGATTGGATTCATGCCCGATTCGTTTGGCGTGTATGGTGACATGACCGTGCAAGAATATCTGGACTTCTTCGGCGCGTGTTATAAAGTCCCGCCGCAGGAACGCGCGCGTTTAATTGCCGACCTGTTGGAACTGGTGGATTTGAATCACCGCCGCGAAGACATGGTGGACACCCTGTCAACAGGGCTTAAGCAACGACTGGGAATCGCCCGCGTATTGATTCACGACCCAAGCATTCTCGTCCTCGACGAGCCCGCCTCAGGACTGGATCCGCGCGCGCGCGTGGAAATCCGCGGGTTGCTGCTCGAAATTGCGCGGCTCGGCAAGACGATCATTTTCTCCAGCCATATCCTCGCGGACGTGGGAGAACTTTGCTCGCGGGTGGGCATCATCGAAGATGGAAAACTTGTCGCGCATGGCACGCTGCAACAACTCAGCGAACACGTCATGCCGCACCGTCGGATTCGCATCGGGCTGTTGAATCGAATCGAAGAAGCGCATCAGGTACTGTCCACGCTGCCGGGCGTATCCGCAGCGCGTATCGCGGATGCAGACCGCGCAAAACATCCCATGCTGGAAGTGGATTTCATCGGCGATGACGAAGCAATGGGCGCGTTACTTTCCGCCTTGCTTGGGCAGGGCTTTCCCGTCATTCATTTCAGCGAAGAAACAAAAAACCTCGAAGAAGTCTTCATGCGCACCACAAAAGGAATCGTTTCATAATATGCAAACCACCGCAGGAAAAACAAATTTCATTCAACGCATTCTGGATAACCCCGTCATCAGCAAGGAACTGAAAGGCAGAATGCGCGGCTTGCAGGGTTTTACCCTCTTGACCGTGTATCTTGCGCTGCTGGGCTTCTTTGTCTCCTTTATGTATTTTTTTATTTACATCAGCAGCTATGAATCGGGCAGTTCCACCGAAGACCTGCAAACCATCGGCAAGATTATCTTTGGCGCAGTAGTTTTGCTGGAACTGTTGATGGTCAGTTTCATCGGACCTGCATTGACTGCGGGCGCGATTTCTTCGGAACGCGAGCGACAAACCCTCGACCTGCTGCGCGTGTCCCTGCTATCCCCATCCGCGCTTGTGTTTGGCAAACTCGGCGCGTCTGTGATTTACCTGCTTCTGTTGATTTTGACCGCGATTCCAATTCAAAGCCTCGCGTTTTTTCTGGGCGGCGTCGGCTTGGCGGAGATGGTCATTTCGACCTTGATGCTGGTTGTGACCACTATTTTCTTTTGCGCGCTGGGATTGTTCTTCTCGAGTTTTTCAAAACGCACGCTGACTTCCACCGTCTTATCATACGGCAGCATTATGCTTGCCTTCATGCTCTTTTTCTTTTTCCTGTTTGCGTTGAGCGTGTTCAGCAATATCATCTCTTCACAACCCAACTTTTTGGAAGAAATCGTAAACCTGTTTCTCTGGTTTTTATTTTCCACCAATGCGTTTTTCGCCGCCGTGATGAGCGAAGCAATTTTGATAGAAGATCAAAGCATCTTCTTCACCACCAGCAATGGATTATTTGGTTACACGTCCATTCCCATGCTTTCCCCCTGGATTATTTACGTCGGCGTTCACATCGCGCTTTCGATTCTGTTGATTTGGTTCAGTGTGTATTTCGTCAGCCGCCCTGACCGTTAGAAAGTTTCTCTCGCAGGTAGGTATCCAAATTCAAACGCTTGAAGAGGCGCTCGCGCACATCATCGGGCAGCGCTTCGCTTTGCTGCGGGGCTTGCACCAGGTCAATTGTGCGGCGCGTCGTGTTTACCACAATGCGGCAATTTTCACAGCCTTCGAGATGCTTTTCGATTTCCTTGCACAAATCGGCGGGCAGTTCGCCGTCAATATATTCGGATAAAGTTCCCAAAAGGGCTTGGCAATTTTCGTGGGAATGAGCGCTCATTCTTTTTCCTTTCGCGGATTACGCTCGCCATAATACGCGGATAATTTTTCGCGCAAAGCCATGCGGGCGCGCAGCAGGCGGGTCTTGACATTCGTCTCGGACAAGTTCAATATTTCCGCAGTTTCTTTGATGGAAAGGTCTTCTATGTCGCGGAGGATGAATACCATGCGCAGGGATTCAGGCAAATGCTTGATTGCGGAATCAATCGCGCGTTTTCCTTCTTCCGATAAAAGTTCGTTTTCGGGCAGCAAACTCCAATCCACAAAGGTTTCGGGCATGACCTCATCATCAGAGTCTTCCGGCTGCATATCTTCGATGCTGAAATTCGCCTTCTTGCGGCGTATCAACATCAAGGCTTCATTGGACGCGATGCGATACAACCATGTTGAAACGCTGGAACGTCCTTCAAAGTCCGCGAGATGGAGCAGCGCATTAAGAAACGTATTCTGGAGGACATCTTCCGCGTCTTGCGGGTTGCTGAGCATTTTCAGACCCAGGCGATAAATCGGCGCGGAGTACGCGTCCACCAGCCGCGCAAACTCAGAGCGGTCACCGGCGCGCAGGGCTTCGAGCGAGAATTCGTGTGTTGTTGAATTAATCATTGGATGCCATTTGTCATAAAAAGTTGCGCTGAAAGTATACATCAAAATTTGAATGTAACTTTATCGCGTTGTTTGCATCCAAAGAACATAGCAAATTTATAGGAGATTCCATGGAAAAATTGTTGAACGACCAAGTGATTGGTCAAATCAAGCAGGCATTTGCCGACTTGACCAACCCCGTGCAACTTCTCTTTTTCGGTTCAAAAGAGAATTGCGATTACTGCGCTGAGACGCAGCAACTGTTGAGCGAGCTCAGCGAAATTGACGCGAAAGTCTCACTCTCGACGCATGACCTGAACGACGACGCCGCGCTTGCCGCGCAATATAACGTGGACAAAGTCCCCGCGATTATCGTCGCAGCAAAAGACGGCGAACAAGCAAGCAATTTGGGAATTAATTTCTCGGGCATTCCTTCGGGCTACGAATTTAGCACGCTCATCAACGACATCATTCTCGCCTCGAAGCGCGAGTCCGGCTTGAGCGCCGCCACCCGCGAATTTTTACAGAAACTGACGCAGCCGCTCCTGCTGCAAGTCTTTGTAACCCCTACCTGACCGCATTGCCCGCGAGCCGTGTTGCTCGCACATCAGATTGCCATGGAAAACCCCGCCATGATCCGCGCAGAAGCGGTGGATGCGATGGAGTTCCCCGAATTGTCGCAAAAGTTCCGCGTGCAGGGAGTCCCGCAAACGGTCATCAACTCTGGCAAGGGCGTTGTCGTCGGCGCATATCCCGAACAGCAAATGCTGGCGGAAATTATGCGCGCCGTGCAGAATTAATGCATCAAGGTTAACCACATGAAAAAGCCGCCAAAATATCGCAAGCAGAGAAAAAATAACAACAGCGCCCCCATTGCAATTGGCATCGGCTTGATTCTGCTTGGGCTTGTCTTATTCTTCTCGCTGCGCAAAGCGGATGACGCTTCCGCGTCCATTCCTTCGGGCGACGAACGGTCTGTCGTCCCCATGGCGGTAGATTACGCCGCGCCGCAACTTGCGCTGGAAAGCCTTAACGGGAAAACCGAATCGCTCGCCGATTTTCGCGGGGATGTTGTGCTGCTCAACAATTGGGCAACATGGTGTCCGCCTTGCAAAGCGGAAATGCCATCGCTGCAAAAATATTATGAAGCGCATGAAAAAGACGGCTTTCTCATCGTTGCAGTGGACGCAGGCGACCCGAAAGACCAGGTGCAAGAGTTTGCCAACAGTCTCGGTTTGACCTTTCACATCTGGCTCGACCCCAACGGCGCGTCGCTCAGCGCTTTTAGAAATAACAGCCTGCCCAATTCATACGTCATTGACCGCAAAGGCACAGTCCGCTATGCGTGGACGGGAGAAATCAGCCTCGCCATGCTGGAAAAATACGTAACGCCAGTGATAGAAGAAAGCAATTGAAATCCAAAAAATAAGACCCCGCGCGGGTCTTATTTTTTTATTTCCCTCATTCAAGCGGCAAGGTACAATTGCGCTTACACGCAAGCATAACTTCCCTTTCATGAGGACACGTTGATTCAAAAAAATGAAGCGCTATTGAAATTCAAGAGCGAATGGCTGCATTTCACAAATCCGCACTGCGTCATCAGCGCGATGAACATAGCGGATGTCCGCAGCGCTTTGCAGGAAGTCGAAAAATTGGTAAACGAGAAAGGCTGGTTTGCGGCGGGCTTTGTCAGCTACGATGCCGCGCCCGCTTTCGATTCCGCGCTGCGCGTCATCCCATCCGATGAATTTCCGCTGCTGTGGTTTGGGATGTATCCCGCGCCGCGCACAGTGGAAACATCCGAGATTTTTCAAAACGCCCATCCCATTCCCGCGCTGCATTGGCAGCCCAGCGTCGAACGTGATGTGTATAACGCCGCCATCGAAAAAGTCAAAGAAAATATCGCGCTGGGCAAAACGTATCAAGTCAACTACACCATGCGATTGAATTCGCGCTTTGACCATGCGGCATGGGATTTGTTCGCGCATCTCGCGCGCGGGCAAAACAAATACGCGGCATATCTGGATATGGGACGATTCGCGCTGTGTTCCGCGTCGCCCGAATTATTCTTTACATTGGATGAGGAAACCATCACAGGACGCCCGATGAAGGGAACGGTCAAGCGTGGGCGAACCAACTCCGAAGATGACGAAAAATCTGCATGGCTGCGCAACTCGGTCAAAAACCGCGCGGAGAATGTCATGATTGTGGATATGATTCGCAACGACATTGGGCGCATTGCAAAGGTTGGCAGCGTGCGCGTGCCTGAACTTTTTACAATCGAAAAATACCCCACGCTCTTTCAAATGACATCCAGCGTGCAGGGAAAAACCAAAGCCAGCGTTGCGGAGATTTTCGACGCGCTGTTTCCGTGCGCGTCCATCACAGGCGCGCCGAAGGTCAGCACCATGAACATCATCGCAGATTTGGAAACCACGCCGCGCAAAATTTATACGGGCAGCATTGGGTTTATTTTCCCAAATCGAAAAGCCCAATTCAACGTCGCCATTCGCACCGCCATCATTGACCGCGAGCGCAAAACTGCCGAGTATGGAGTCGGCGGCGGCATCGTATGGGATTCTACCAGCGCGGACGAATACGACGAAGCCCTGCTCAAAGCGCGCGCGCTAACCGAGTCGCCGCGCGAGTTTTCATTAATCGAAACACTGTTATGGACTCCGGATGAAAATTTCTTCCTGCGCGAAAAACATATTGCCCGCATGGAAGATTCCGCGCGTTATTTCGATTTTCCATTTTCAAGGGAAATATTGGAAGCGCGTCTCGACGAAATGGAAAAAAGTTTTACAGCGCCGCAGCGCGTCAGAATCACCCTCGACCCGTTTGGGAATCTCGCCGCGCAAACATCCGCGCCGGCACAAGCCAAAGAATTCAGCGCGCGCCTCGCGGAACAACCCATCCATTCCGCGAATATTTTTCTTTTTCACAAAACCACGCGGCGCGAGATGTATCCCAACCCCGAAGGCTGTGACGATATGTTGCTCTATAACGAAAATGGCGAACTCACTGAGTTCACCATTGGAAATGTAGTCGTTGAGTTGAATGGGGAATTTTTCACCCCGCCAGTTTCCTGCGGACTTTTATCCGGCACGTTTCGGTCACATCTTATCGAGACGGGCAAAGTCAAAGAGCGCGTCATCCACAAAGACGAGATTGGTCGTTGTACAAATATCTTTTTAGTTAATTCCGTCCGCAAGTGGGTAAAGGTAAAGATGGAAAGAACAGATTTTTAAAAAGGCTTTTTCCATGAAAATCAGTGTCATCCGTGTTGTCCGTGTCAAAAACAGAGGGGCAAGAAACTGTCTCTAATGTGATTTTTCAGAATCCGGGTCATCGGTCAATAACTGCACGGCATGAGGCAGCACCGCTAAAATGGTTTGCAAGTTTTCCACCGCGCCTTTGGGACTGCCGGGCAGGTTGACAATCAACGTCCGCTTGCGGATGCCAACGACAGCGCGCGAGAGCATCGCGTGAGGCGTTTTTTTCAAGCTTTCGGCGCGCATGGCTTCGGCAAGTCCGGGCGCTTCGCGCGTGATGACCGCGCGCGTGGCTTCGGGCGTGACATCGCGCATCGCAAAGCCTGTTCCGCCGGTGGTGAGAATAACGTCGAAGTCGCCGCTATCTGCCCATTGAACCAAACCCGCGCGGATGGCGTCCTCTTCGTCAGGGAGGATTTGCTGCGCGGCAACGTTCCATCCCAGAGAAAGAATCAGCTCTGCGAGGGCGGGTCCCGAAGCGTCGGGACGCTCGCTGCGCGCAGAGCGGTCAGACAGGGTTAAGATTCCAAAGCGCATTTATGCTATCGTATTGCGTGCTTCAACATCGTAATCAGGTCGTCAGGCATATATGGCTTGAGTAAAAAACCATCCGCGCCATGCATCATGCACTCATCCCTAAGATTAGCGCCGGAAGACATGATCACCGGAAGGCTGGCAGTGTCAGATTGGCTGCGCAAAGCGTCAAGTATATTCAAGCCGCTCTGATGCGATAAATGCACGTCCAGCAAAAGCACCGCGGGCTTTTCGCTTCGCACAGCGGCAGGGACATCTTCGTCGTCAGACAGCGCCACCACATCAAACCCTTCCATTTTCAAAAGGGTTTTTAAAAGGGATACCATGGTTGTATCATCTTCCGCGAGTAGTATTTTTGCTTTTGACATTTTTCTTTGCCTTTGTTGTTTTGGATTTTTTCCTAACAGGCTTTTTGTCTTGCTTCTTTTGCGGCTTGGCTTCTTCCAGCGCGGCGTTAATCACGTCATCCACTGACTCAGCAAAAATAAACTTCATTGTTGAGCGAATTTCATCGGGGACGTCATCAATGTCCTGCTCGTTGCGCTTGGGGAGGATAACCGTCATCAGCCCATTGCGATGAGCCGCCAATACTTTTTCCTTGACGCCACCGATTGCCAAAACCTGTCCGCGCAGCGTAATCTCGCCGGTCATGCCGATTTGCGGCTTGGCTTTGCGTCCTGAAATCAAAGAGACCAAAGCGGTTGCCATCGTCACCCCAGCGGAGGGACCATCCTTCGGCTGCGCGCCAGAGGGGATGTGCATGTGAATATCGAACTTGTTGAAAAACTCATCGGGGATGTGGAGCGTATCCGCGCGGGAGCGGACATAAGATAATGCCGCGCGCGCCGACTCTTGCATTACATTCCCAATCGAACCTGTGACTTGGAATCCGCGTCCGCCGGGCATGGCTGTGGCTTCGATGAATAAAACGTCGCCACCAAAGGATGTCCACGCGAGTCCTGGCACCACGCCGGGAATCGAAGTGCGTTTGTTCAATTCTTCCGGTCCCAGGAAGATGGGGTGGTCAAGATACTCTTCCAACAATGCCGTTGTAATCTCAAATTTGTTACTGCCGGTTTCCGCAATCTTCGTCCCGACCTTGCGGCATACCGCGCCAATCTTTCGTTCCAAATTACGCACGCCCGCCTCGCGCGTATACTGACGGATGATCATGCGCAGGGTGTCATCAGTAAACGCGATTTCATCTTCGTGCAAACTGTTTTCACGGATTTGGCGCGGAATTAAATAACCGCGCGCAATTGCCAGCTTCTCGTTTTCGGTGTAACCCGAAAGAAAGATGATTTCCATGCGGTCGCGCAGCGGGCCGGGAATCGTCTCCAGCGTGTTGGCGGTGGCGATAAAAAATACCTGCGAGAGGTCATACGCGACTTCGAGATAATTATCGCGGAATTCGCCGTTTTGTTCGGGGTCTAGCACTTCCAGCAATGCAGAAGCCGGGTCGCCGTGAAAATCGTAGGAAAGTTTGTCCACCTCATCGAGCATGAACACAGGGTTTTTGGATTCAATGCGCCTGAGCGATTGAAGAATCCGCCCCGGCATCGAGCCGATATATGTGCGGCGATGCCCGCGAATCTCTGCCTCATCACGCACGCCGCCAAGTGAAGCGCGGATGAATTTACGTTCCATTGCGCGCGCGATGGATTGTCCCAACGAAGTTTTTCCCACGCCCGGGGGACCGACAAAGCACAGAATAACGCCTTCGCGTTCATGGCGAATCATATCATCTGAGGCTTTTTTCTCTTCGTCTTGGCGGTCAATGCGCAGCTTGCGAATCGCCAAAAATTCAAGGATGCGGTCTTTAACGTCTTCAAGCCCATAATGGTCTTTGTTCAGGATTTCGCGCGCGTGCGCGATTTCGAGATTATCGGCTGTAGACTTCGACCACGGCAGCGCGGTCAGCCAATCCAAATAGGTGCGGATAACGCCATATTCAGCGGCGGCAGTCGGCAGACGCGAAAGGCGTTCCAACTCGCGTTTTGCCTGCTTATGCGCCTCTTCGGGCATTTTGGCATCTTCCATTTTTTTACGAAATTCTTCGACTTCGACCGCTTGCTCGTCTTTATCACCCAACTCGCGCTGGATGGCTTTCATCTGCTCGCGCAGAAAATATTCGCGCTGCACTTTTTCGATTTCACCGCGCGCTTCATTTTGAATCTTCTGCCCAATCTGCAAGACTTCGGCTTCGCGTACCAGCAAACCGATGAGTTTTTTTAATTTATCGTAAATTGCGCCAAGTTCCAGAATTTCCTGCGCGTCCTTCAAATCAATGCGCTGGAAATTTGCGATGGTGTACGCGGTTTGAAGCGGGTCTTCCAAAGACGCGATAGAAGCCGCCAACTCCTCCGGAAAGGAGGGAATCATCTGCGTAATTTGTTGGAACTGGTCGCGAGCATTGCGCGCAAGCGCCGCCGACTCGATACCGTCATCCTCAGATTCAGGCTCAAGGTAAACATGCGCTTTGAGATAAGGCTCTTCCGCGACAAATTCGCCAAGCCGGAAACGCTTCACGCCCTGCACAAGCAGCCGCACTGTTCCATCGGGGGCGCGCAATAAACGATGCACAGTGGCAATCGTCCCAATACGATACAAGTCGGCGGGACCGGGCGTTTCCTTTTCAGGATCGAGCGCGGCAACCAATCCGACCAATTTGTCCCCGCCGACGACATCATCCACCAACCTAATGGAGCGCGGCTGCCCAACGGTTAATGGGACAGCAGTGTTAGGGTACACAACCAGCCCGCGCAATGGCAGGATGGGTAGGATTTCTGGAAGATTCTGGTCTTCGGTTTTTCCGGTATCTTCCGAAGGCTGCGAAGCGTCATCTTTCTTTTGGGAATGCAAAATCGCCGATGTCATGAACTTTCGTATCAGTTCATCGTCGGTTTCGCCTATGGATTGAAAAAAATCATGGATGCCGGTTTGCCACCGTTCAGCGGGCATATTTTTATTCGACCTTATTAATCTGTTTATTTTTCTCTTTTGGAAGGACAACGGTTAAAAACCCATCTTTATATTCAGCTTGTGATTGTTCAACAATTACAGGTCCCGGCAAGCCGACGGAAGTAGCAAATTTACCAAAGCGGATTTCCATCTGATGGTATGCGCGCCGCCCGGAAAAATCTGGGCGTGTTCCTGAAATATGCAGTGTGTGATTTTCCACTGCCACCTCAAAGTCTTCTTCGCGCATCCCAGCGATTTCTACACGCACCATGTATGCTTTATCTGTTTCGTATACATCGGTAGGCGGACTCCACATTGTGGAACGTACCTGCCAGCTGACCGTGTGCAGGATGTCGCGGCGAACTTCCATCAACGCTGCACCTGTTCTACGAACGATTGTAGGCATAACCTTGCTCCTTCACATACTTTGCAATGGTACAGGGATTACTTGCCTAATGCAGCCGTTGCCGCCGCAAGAACTTCTTCATAGTTCGGTTCATCGCCATTGGTCGGCATGTATGCGGCATATTTTACAATTCGCTTCTTATCAACCACAAATACCGCGCGGCGCAAAAGACGGACTTCTTCCATCAACACGCCGTATTTCTTTCCAAAGTCAGATTTGACCGTATCAGAGACGGTCATCACCTGCTCCACGCCAGCCGCGCCGCACCAACGTTTTTGCGCAACGGGTAAATCCATGCTGACGACCATGATGGCAACATCTTTGCCAAGTTTGGCGGCTTCTTCGTTAAAGCGGCGCGTCTCACGGTCGCAGACGGATGTGTCGAGCGAAGGAACAGCCGCGATGATGCGCACTTTGCGTTTTGTCTCTTTGAAGGCTTTGCTCATTGACCAATCATTTTTTTGAATGGTGAAGTCGGGCGCTTTTTGACCTACTACGATATCATCCCCAACAATCGTTTGTTCCTGTCCTGCAAATTTGATCAAACCTTTGCGTTTGTTAATAGCCATCACGTTACTCCTAAAATATTAAGTTGGCAAATCTCGAAAGCCCTGTTTTTGGGGTATGCGTTTAGAATTTTATTTTGAACCCTAAACGCATACGCGCTACGAGCGCCCCCGGCGGGACTCGAACCCACAACCTGCTGCTTAGAAGGCAGTTGCTCAATCCATTGAGCTACGGGAGCAAGTACACCTATATTTTACGGGATTTCTTCCGCAATTGGAATACTCGCCTGATACGGTGAGGACATAGAGAACGAGTGCCACTGGCTAGGCATTTGTTCTTTTTTTATTATACAGGCGCATGAATATTCTGTATATACCAACTTAAAAAATAGCAGCGGCGGATTTATTAAGGCAATCGTTACGAAACTTATTCTTGACTTCCATAGTAAATCTGGTAGTATGAATAACGAATATACAAGTGAATTTTGTCCAGTGACATTTGTAACCTAAATGTCATCACTTATACAGTGTGAAACGTCACATATTTTGAAAGGAATTCAGGCAATGAAAGCAGAAAAAACAAGCAAGGCAACTTATACGGGAGTGCTAATCCTACGCACGGATACCGCCACGAATGACGCGCTAAACGAACTGGCTAGACTTTCGGAGCGCAACAAATCGGACGCGGTACGCTACGCCATACGGCAGACAGTGAATCAGTTATCCGCCAAACAAAAAACGGCGATGAAGTCGGCAGGCTAGACTTGGAACGCAAATCCGCCACTTGACCATAGCGGCGGATTTACAAAGGAAAGAATAAATGA
>DZBA01000333.1 GCA_022729775.1 Anaerolinea thermophila
ATCAGTTCCCGAAAAAATATCAAGGTCATAAGATAAGCGATGACCAAGATAATATTCGGATAACGCTGTCCCGCCCGCGAGATAGAATTGATCTTGATCTGGAAGGTTGGCAAATAACTCCAGAAATCTTTTTTGGAGCGGCGTGAGAATCCCTCTACCGTGTAACGGGTTGTTTTCCGACATGGCGATACTCCAAATATTTTTTCCACAAACTGTGGATATCTTCAGGCAGGTTCAGGTTATCCAATTCGTTTGCAATGTCTTGAATTCTCAATTTGCGAATATCCTCCATGCGACCATGAATCAACGTCTGCTGCAAAAGCCAGCGGCGTTGAAATGGATTTTGTTCATTGATTGTATCTGTGCTCCAAACAACATGGCGCGGAGGATGTATGCTCATAGAGAAAATATACCATTAATTTCAAAGAGGCAGTTTTTCAACTGCCTCTCATTATTTTTACTTCCCATATCTCTTGCGAATTTCAGGGAGGAAGTAGTCATCGAAAAAGCGGTCTACGTCGTAATCGGGATTCCAGTTCCATTCGGCGCGGGCAAGGGAGTCGTCCACGTCTTCGGGCCAGGAATCCACAATTCCCTGGCGGCGCGGATTCGAGTCGAATGTGATTTGCGCGTCGGGGAAGGCTTTCAGCGCGCGCTGACGGAATTCTTCCGCGGTGATGGCAAACGCGGCGATGTTGTAAACTGTATACGAGAGATTCTCGCGCGGCACATCCATCAACACCAGCAGGGACTTGATGGCGTCGGGCATTGCCATGAAGGAAATTTTCGTATCTTCACGCACAAAGCACGAATACGCCTTGTCTTGCGCGGCGGCATGCAGCATTTCGGGACCGTAGTCGCTCGTTCCGCCGCTGGGGAGCGTAAACGCGCTGATCAAGCCGGGGAAGCGAATCGCGCGAAAGTCCAGCATGGCGGGCGGGGTTTCATCCAAATGTTTTTGCCCTTGATATTTGCTGTAATACAAGCCAAGTTTTTCGCAATACAACTTATTGCATCCATACATCGTATGCGGCATGTTCCACTCATCTTCTTTGACCGCGCCCGCGCGTTGTTTTTCCGCGAGGCTGGGCATCCCATACGCGGCAATGGAACTGGGAAACAAAAACTTGATGGATTTGTTATATTTTTCAGAACGATACGCGGCAAGCATCAGCAATTGCATGGTGCCTTCCACGTTGATGCGGTGCGCTTCCTCGGTTGCGATCTCGGCTTTGGAGGAAAGGGAAGCCGCAAGGTGGAAGATGATGTCGAAGTCATAATCGTAGAATGTCTTTACTTTATAGACCAGGTCACCCTGCACATGTTCGGCGGAAAGTTTTTTGATGGATTCGGGCAAAGGCGCGATATCTGACGTTACGATTCGGTAACCGCCCTTCGCCGCCAATTCCTGCACCAACGCCTGACCGATTTCCCCACACGCGCCTGTGATAAGAGCAAGCTGTTCACTCATCGTTCACTCCTTATATGCTAGAATAACGTTCGGCTTAAGCGAATCTTGTCGCTAAATTTATTTTACGACATAATCAAAAAAATCTTGTCACCAAATGCGTATGATTTTTTTACGTTCATCATTATCACTACAAAAAACAGAGCGGCAAAGAAATTTCCAATGGACATGGGGATTGATTTGGACAGCCGCGCTCGTAACGACATTCATGTTAAGTTCATGCGCGGTGATTGACTCGATACTCACCACGCCCACGCCCATCATCCCAACCCAAACGCCGCTTCCCACTGCCACTACTGTTTGGTTTCTGCCTACGCTTACGCCCACACCTCAATTTGCGCTGACCCAAGCCCCCACCCCAGAGATGCGCCCTGACATCGGGGACATGATTTTGCGGGATAATTTTTCCAAGCCAGGAATGTGGGACACCGCCACATCGAATGAAGCCAGCGCGAATTTTGTCGGCAGCCGCTTGACGCTTGCCGCGCGCAATCATATCTATATTTTCAGCCTGCGGCATGAAACCTTTCTCGATAATTTTTACGCCGAAATCACCGCGCAGCCCAGCCTGTGCAGGGACAAAGACAGCTACGGCGTTTTGATCCGCGCAAGCGCCGGCGCGTATTATCGCTTTGCGTTATCCTGCGATGGCTCTGTCAGCGCGGAGCGGTTAAGCGGCAGGTCGCGCGAGGTTTTGCAAAAACCCATCATCAGCGGAGATACCCCGCCCGGTGCGGGCGATGTGCGTATTGGGATATGGGCGAGGAATGAAGAGATGCGCTTGTTCCTCAATGGGCGTTATCAGTTCAGCGTCAGCAATGCAAACAATCCCGCGGGGACAATTGGCGTCTTCGTCAACTCTGCCGGGGAAACGCCCACCGTCATTTCATTTTTCGATTTGAACATCAGGGAGGTTCGATAACATCCATGCTCACACCCGCCGACCTTATCCGCATTCCTTACACCGCCGACTTGACCGAAGCGGGCATCGCTTACGCGCTGCGCTCGTTATCCTACAACGACCTGACCTATAACCGGATGCGGCGCATGATTGCCGGCATTGCGGCGGAGCTCGCGTTTCGGCGATACCTTGCGCAAAAAGACATCCCCTTTGAAGTGGTGAACGCGCCGCCTTTCACTGACCATAATCGGCATGATGTCCTGCTCAATGGGCAGCGCTGCGACCTCAAATCTTTTCTCATCTCAGACCGCAAACAAATGATGGACATACGCCGCGACCCCGCGTTGATGTTGAGCGCGCCCGCGCTTGTCCCCTCGGATATTGACGCGGCGGAAGGTCACGCGCCCAGTGATTGGTACATCTTTACATTCATCGCCGGCTTGGTTGCCGTGACAGCAGATGACAGAAAAAAAGTCATCGAAAAAAAGCAGCCTCATTATTTTGTTCACGTGATGCCGGAACGCTGGCGCAAGCCCGAACATTGGAATCCGCTTGGGGAGTTGGTATTCAAATCAGAGGCGGAGGAAGATGTCATCATGGAAATCAGCGGACAAAACGAAGGGCAGGATTTTTTTACGCGGCTGGTTCATCTCCCGGCGAAGTCGCGCGTCACAGTCCATGACCGCTTTTACTCGCTCGCGGCGATTCATGTCAAACATATTCCCGCCGGGCGGTTGGGACTTCACATCCCCGCGCATAAAAGCAGTTTCATCGTCTCGCCCACAGAATGGGAAAATATCTGGGTGTACGGTTTGGATATTTTCTTCGCGGGATTCATCACACGCGGAGAGTTTCGTCAGCGCGCGGAATATATTCCCGTTGGCGCGCGCGTGTTTCAATACAGCAAGACGCGCGCAAAAAACCTGGCGGTGCAAGTTGCATCGCTCAAACCGCTGCATGAATTATTCGCGCGCGCGGCTTGCAAGTAGAATCACTTCTTTTCTAATTTATTTTTTGATTTCTCACCACGTTATACATTTTGTCGAAAATAGCGAGAATTTCTGGGTCGTCACCAATTTCTGATAAATAGCTATCAACAACACTGTAACTGATGTGCAAAAACTTATCGAATAATTGTGAACCACGCATTATATTTTTACTTGGCGTGTAAATTGGTCCATATCTTTTTGTTGCATTGAAGTAATACAAAATCGGCAACAACTCATCTTTAGATTGAATTTGATAGCGCACAGCCAAGCCCGCCCAAGTTTTGATAAATTTCCTGTTTATGTCAACAAACTTGCCTGTATCATGATCATCGTTATATTTCAACTCGGTATAAACAATCAAACCGTCATCTGTTTGAAATAAGCCATCTACATCTTTT
>DZBA01000334.1 GCA_022729775.1 Anaerolinea thermophila
TGTTTCATAGAGAAATATTAACACGCATCGAGAGCGCAGGCAAGCAAGTTATAATAAAAATATGTCAAGAATATTTGAAAAAACATTTCGGAGGAAACCATGAATATTTCAAGTTTACTGCAAGGGCTTGCGTCCTTTGCATGGCTCGGATTTTTTGGGATTTTGATTTTGGCTTTTGTGCGCGCAAGCCGCAACCAGCCCGCAAAGGGATTAACCTCACTGGTCATCGGTTTATTGGTGGTCGCGCTGTTGTTGACCACCGTAGGCGCGGGCTTGGTCTTTTTACAAGCCAATGAATATGGCGTTGTCATTTCGGCATTCCAACCGAATGGATATCGCACAGAAGCATTGGGACCAGGCTTACATTGGATTATTCCATTTATCGAGAGCGTAAAAACGTATTCAGTAGCGCAGCAAACATATACCATGTCTTCGGCAACTGGCGAGGGACAATTGACGGGTGATGATTCGATTCAAGCGCGCACCAAAGACGGTCAGCAGGTTTTCATTGACGCTTCTGTGATTTACAAACCCGACTCGACGGAAATTATTCAACTGCACATCAACTGGCAAAATCGCTATGAAGAAATGGTGGTGCGCCCTGTAGCGCGCGCGGCGATTCGCAATGCCGTTTCTCAATTCGGCGTGGAAGAAATCGTCAGCACAAAACGCGCGGAATTGGAACTCGCCATCCGCAGTGAAATCGAAACCAAGTTGAGCGCAAACAATATTATGATGACGGACTTCCTCATGCGCAACATCCGCTTTAGCGATGAGTACGCGCTGGCTGTCGAGCAGAAGCAAATTGCAGAGCAACAGGCGCAGCAGGCGAAGTTCGTGGTCGAATCAAAGAAGCAGGAAGCGGAACAGGCTCGCCAAGTGGCGCAAGGTCAGGCAGATGCGGCGGTGATTTCGGCGCAAGGCGCAGCAGAAGCGCGTTTGATCCAAGCCAAAGTAGAAGCAGAAGCAAATCAATTGTTGTCGCAATCGCTCACGCCGACGCTGCTGCAATATCAATATATTTTGAAACTTGCGCCGGGCGTGCAGACGATTTTCATCCCCAGCGACAACCAGTTCATCCTGCCACTGCCAGAAACAACCGCGCCGTAGGTTAGACAGGTAAATTGGTAGATTGGTAGATTGGTAAGTTGGTAGAAAGGTAAGAGAAGAAATGGCAATTCCACAAACGGGACGCGAAGTGCGCTTGACGACTCTTTCCGCTTGCGCGGGCTGAGCGTCTAAAATGAGCGCAGACGCTCTGACGCAGGTACTGCGTCCCATTCAAAATATTTTCAACCCTACTTCGTATCCCGACCTGATCATTGGTTTGGCATCGCCCGATGACGCGGCAGTCTGGCGTTTGAGCGATGATAAGGCTATCGTCGTTACAACGGATTTCTTCACGCCCGTTGTGGATACTCCCTATGAGTATGGCGCGATTGCCGCCGCAAACAGCCTCTCGGATATTTACGCGATGGGCGGAACGCCCTTCCTTGCCTTGAACATTGCCGCGCTGCCCGACCAACTGCCGAGTGAAGTCTCCAGCGAGATTTTACGCGGCGGCGCGGAGAAGGCGCGCGAAGCCGGCGTGGTCATCGCGGGCGGGCATACGGTCAAAGACAAAGAGCCAAAGTATGGCTTGGTTGCCATTGGCTTCGTTGACCCGCGCAAGGTCATCAGCAAAAGCGGGCTAAACCCCGGCGATGTTTTGGTGTTGACCAAACCGCTCGGCGGCGGCGTGACAACTACCGCGCTCAAACAGGAAAAAGCAAGCGCGGAACATGTTGAAGAAGTTGTCTCTTGGATGCTGCGTTTGAACAAGACCGCCGGTCAGATGGCGACAGAATTCGATTTGCGCGGCGGGACGGACATCACCGGCTTTGGCTTCCTCGGTCACGCGCTGGAGATGGCGCAAGCCTCGGGCGTAATGTTATCCATTGAAAACGCCAAAGTCCCGTTATTGAGCGGCGCGCGCGAATATGCCGAAAAAGGTATCTTCCCCGGCGGCGCGTTCGATAACATGGGACACGCCGGGCAATGGATTAAATTCGACGCGGCGCTGGATGAACCCGCGCAGATGCTGCTCTACGATCCGCAGACCAGCGGCGGGCTGCTGCTTGGCGTTCCACGCGAAAAATTATCCGCGTTCGAGAATCGCGCGCGCGAGTTGAATCAGCCTACATGGGTCATTGGCGAAGTCCGCGCGGGAGAAGGAATCGAGGTCAAGGCGTAATGTTCTATATCAGCGCATTTGAATTAACGTTGACGTGCGCGCTGGTTGCGCTGCTTCTTATTTTGCCGCCGATCATCAAGCGCTCTTACGCGCAAATGGAGAAGCGCGTTAAAGACCTAGAGAAAAAAATAGAGAAGAAGAAATAAGTTACAATAGGCTTTGGATATTAACAAACTCCAAAGCCTATTTCAAAAAATCAGGAAACACCCGCAATCATCATGTCTGAAATTCCCATAGAAACCGATTTGAGCGGCGGATTAATCGCCATCGCTGTTTTGTTATTACTCAATGGCATATTGGCAATGGCAGAGACCGCCCTGCTCTCTGTACGAAAAACGCGCTTGCAACACCAGCATAATAAGGGAGACCATCGCGCGGGCGCAGTTTTGAAACTCACCGAAAACCCAACCCAATTTTTATCTGTTATCCAAATTGGCATCACCACCATTGACCTGCTCATCGGCGCGCTGACAGGCGCGACCCTCGGCGTGTTAATTGACTCGCAACTGGAAAAATACCCCGCGCTGGCTCAATATAGCAATGTAGTCGGCATCCTCATTGGCGTGCTGCCCGTCACCTATTTATCATTGGTGCTGGGGGAACTTGTCCCCAAGCGGCTGGCGCTGCGCGACCCCGAAGGCGTTTCGGCTGCGGTGGCTGCTCCGATGTTGTTTTTCTCAAGGTTATTTTCTCCTTTCGTAAAATTATTGAGCATATCTACAGAGGGCGTGCTAAAAATATTTGGCGTAAAAGAAAGCGCGGAGCCGCCTGTTACAGAAGAAGAAATTCAAATGTTGATTGATCAAGGCACGCAGGCAGGCGTCTTTGAAGAGTCTGAACAGGATATGGTGGAAGGAATTTTCAGCCTCGGCGATTCGCGCGTGTACTCGTTGATGACTCCGCGCACAGAGGTCATCTGGCTGGATATTTCAGAAACCATCGAAGAGATACGGCAAAAAATAGCGGGGTGTTCCTATTCCCGTTTCCCTGTCCGCGATGATTCGTTGGAGAATATTCTCGGCATTGTTGAATCGCGCGACCTACTGGTGGAAAGTTTATCGGGCAAGGAAATCAACCTGAAAAATCTGTTGAAGCCCGCGCACTTTATCCCCGAAACGATGTTCGCTTCGCGCGCGCTGGAATTGTTCAAAGAGAAAAACGCGGAAATTCTCCTGGTGGTGGATGAATTCGGCGGGCTGCAAGGACTTTTGACCATCAACGACATCCTCGAAGAGATTGTCGGCGCGATGGGCTTTGAAGAGCCGCAAGCCACGCAAAGACAGGATGGCTCATGGCTGCTCGATGGCATGTTGGAAGTGGACGAGTTCAAAGAATTGTTTAATTTTCAATCGCTGCCGCATGAAGACGAATATGAAACCCTGAGCGGATTCATCATGAGCATGTTGGGGCGCGTGCCTCAAGCTGCTGAAAATTTCGAGTGGAGCGGATTCCGCTTTGAAGTGATGGACATGGATGGGCGCCGCGTGGATAAAGTGCTTGTGACGAAACAGCCGAAGGCGTAA
>DZBA01000043.1 GCA_022729775.1 Anaerolinea thermophila
AATTCTTCTTCTCTTTTTTTTCAGATGGAATCATTTTTTCTCCCAAATATTACGACGATATTTTTTAATGTAATGCAGTATAACGAAAAACCCGCCTTCTGTAATCGTCACTTTTGTTATTTTTCCCACAAACAAACATCACATCAACAGGCGGGCAACCTCGCGGTCTATTTTTCCCATCGGATACTCACCCAACTTGCCTACGCGCAACCACTTTAATTTAACGGCATCGGGCAACGAAATCGCTTCGCATGAGAATACATGAACCGTCACTTTGAAATGGGTATAAGCATGATTAATCACCCCCAGCGCATTTTTTTGTTTGACCTTTATTTGATATGCGGCGCGAATCGCTTCGGTCAACTCACCCGCCGGGTCAGACTCCACGCGCGCGTTTGGGAACTCCCACATGCCGCCGAGCAAACCAGCGGACGGGCGCTGGCACATCAACACGCGCCCGCGTTGAACAATGACAGCCGCCGCCTGAAGATAATGCGGAATTTTTTTCTTCGGCTTCAAAACAGGACGCGCATCCTGCGCGCCAGATTCGCGCGCTTTGCAAATCTTCATCAACGGACAGATCAAGCAGCGCGGATTTTTTGGGATGCAAATCGTCGCGCCCAAATCCATCAACGCCTGATTGTAGTCACCTGCCCTGCCTTTGGGTAAATTTTGCGCGGCAAGCTCCCATAAATTTTTTTCACCCACCGGGGAATCTGCAAATTCGGTCACATCATATAAGCGGGAAAAAACGCGGCGTAGATTCCCATCGAGGGTGGGTTCATCCATGCCAAACGCCATCGAAGCGATTGCCCCAACGGTATAACGACCAATGCCCGGCAAACTCCGCAGGGCATCCAAATTGCGCGGCAAATCACCGTTGAATTTTTCGCTGACAGTCTTTGCGGCTTTGTGCAAATTTCGCGCGCGGCTGTAATATCCCAACCCCTCCCAAGCGTTCAACACATCGCGCTCAGACGCCTTTGCCAGCGCGTGAACAGTTGGAAACAAACGCATCCATTTTTCAAAATAAGCGACAACCGTCTCGACGCGGGTTTGTTGAAGCATAATTTCTGAAACCCAAACCGCGTATGGGTCTGGATGGTCGCGCCAAGGGAGAATCCGCTTGTGCTGGTCATACCACTTAAGAAGCAGTCGCGGAAGAAGGTTCATGGTTTACATGGATTGGGAAGCGGCGCACTTTGAAAAAATTGTCCGTTGAAAAGAATCGCGCGGACTTCGTAATGGTCTTCCATTTTGCACGCCAGCGCAGTGACATCCACGCCTTGCGGAAAATCGAGCAAATCTTTGGTTGGGAAAACCATGTCATATCTTTGCGAATTGAGCAGGAGGAAGGTCAGGCGCGGGTAACCTCGAACCTTATACGCGGACCAGGGGTGCGCGGAACTCATCCCCTCATCGCGGCGATACATGCGCGGGTACATCATAACCCCTTCGACGATGAGCGCGTTTGGCTGGTCGAGAAAAACGCGGACATCATCCGCTGCGTAGCTGCCCACCCGCTCGATTAACTGCTCCTGCGTAGATGTGTAACGCGGCGCGGCAAATCCCTTTGCAAGCCACGGGGTCGCGCCAACAAACATAAACAGCGCAATGAAAAGAATATATCGCGGACGAAAATCGCGCGGCGAGATTGGCTTTGTTTCGGACTCACAGTTTGGCGAAAAAGTTTTTTCGTGTTTTGCGCCGAACAAAAGCAGCGCGCCGCCGAGAATTTCCATGATGCCAATCGCAAAATAAAAATAAACAACCCAATCTATCGGCATGTTATAACGCCAACTCGAAAAGCGCGAGACCGCATTGGAAAGCGCGTACCCAATATTCACCGCCAGCGGAATCAAGCCAAGCCAGCGCGCGCGCCGCCATGCGGCGCCAAGTCCCACCGCGATTACAACCAAATAGAGAATCAGCAGCGCAAGGTTGTACCACGTTATCGTTCCGTCCCACGCGACCCAATATGGATTCACCGGCGCGAACAAACCGTCAAATCTTTCGATGAGGGGCAGCGAAAGCAGCCCGCCGATTTCCGTGTTCAAAAAATGCGCGGCAAGGAAGGTCGCAACATAAGCGGGATTTTCGCGGGTAAAGGAAATTATTTTTTCAGAAATTTTGTCTGTTTCGTGATTGTACAAACTCAAGTCATTGTTGCCAGTAAAGCCGTATTGACTATAGATGACCGCGACCTGACGCGGGTCATCGAATGTGAATTTACCCGTCAGGGCGTAGTTGTGCGTCAGCCACGGAATGACAGTCAACACCATTGGAATCACAAAGATGACGCCGGCAACAATCCAATCCTTTGTTTTGCGTTGATAAGCAAACCACGCCAAGATGAAAACAACAGGCAGCACGATCAGGGATTGCGTGCGGAAGAGCAATACCAAGCCAAAGAAACCGCCGGTCAACAAAGTGGATTTCAAGTCGCGCTTTTCGAGCCACCACAAAAAGACCAGGGAAAGGAAAACAAGCGAAAGCGCGGTGGGAAAATCGGTGGTGAATATTTTAGAATTTGCAACGCGCACAGTGGATGAGAGCCATAGTCCCGTGAGTTCACGGAAGATGGCAAACAGAGCAACGGTCACACCAGCGGCGGGAGTGTGCAGCTTCTTTCCGAGAAAATATAAAGCAACGGGAAACAACGCAAGCACGCAAGTCTGCGCGGCGATGATGGCAGGATAGTTTTGCCCAAAAAGAAAATGCAGGAATGCAAGGAAGGTCACATACAGCGGACGAGGCGGGATGCTGTTCAAATAACCGGTGCCGATGAGCAAGGTTTGCGAGAGGTAGTCGTAAAATCCCGCATCGGAATATGGCAGCGGAAGATTAGTGGGCGGCGTAATGGGCGCGTAAAAACTATTTTGTAAAACGCTGACCGGGACGCCCAGCCAGAGAATCACAGCCGTAAGATAAAGCGCGAAGGGAATCAGAAAACGAGAGAGGACACCCGGTAATGAGCGGGCATTGACGGCATAAAGAAGCAGCGCAAAGCCAACAAGAATGGAAAGAATGAATTGCCAGCCAAGAATGGCAATGCCGGGCTCGCCCCAATAAGCCGTGTCACGAGTGACGCCGATTTTTGTAATTGCAACGAATAGAAATATGAGAAATAAAATACAAAACGCAAACAGCGCGGAAAGATACACTGGTTTGCGTTTGAAGAATTCCTGCGGGTGAAGCCCATTCCGAAGCAGCAGGGAAAGAAGCGAAGATTGAAAGCCCAGCGCAAGAAGATACCAAAGCAGCGGGCTGACTCTTTCATAATAAGGCAGCATCCGCTGCGGGTCGAGATAACGCAAGAGAAACAGGGTCAGGCTTGCGGCGAGGAAAAGAAGCGCGGAAAAAATCAGCGCGGCGGTGTAATGCTCGAAGCGAAAGGAAGGTCGGCGGGCGAAAAATCCCAGCGCGAGTCCCATCACAAAAAAAATAACCAGGATGCCGAACAAAACAAGGCGCGCGGCAGAAAGCCCGTTTTCAGATGGAATCCATAAGAGCGCGGCAGCCGCAAACAGGGATTCAAAAGCCGCGGCAAAGAAAAACCACGGCAAGAGAAATGAAAAGGTTTTTATGTCCTTTTCAGGATTTATTGTTTGAATGGGAAGCATGAACGAAAACCCAAAGTCTCCTCTTAAAATTGAAACCCAGCGCGGGCGTGAACAACCTTGTGCGAATAGTTTTTCACGTACCCAAAGAGGCGTTCCTGCAAGAGCGCCCAATCAGCGGATGCAAGAATATGGCGTGCTTGTGAAATATCGCTGGCAAGTAAGCCGACTTGAATTTGAGGATACGAGCCATAAACAGTCGCCCATGCTTCGGCGGGCTGCAAGCCGAGTCGCTGCACACCAGGCACGAATTCACCGATGATGAATTCAAAATATTCCTGATCGCGCTCGGCTGCAATATCCCAGGTCATAATGACTTTAACAGACATGTTAACCTTTTTGATAATCTAAAACAACCACATGTGTTTCGGCTGGCAAACCGGAGCGGGTGACTTTAAGAGAGGGTTGCGATTCGGGTTTGCTTAAGCCCATTTCCTTGATGAATTTGTTGAGCGGTTCAAGCGTAATTTTCGAGTCGGGTGTGGCGTAGTGCATGGGGATGACGAGATTCGGTTCCAACATGCTGATGATTTCGGCTGCTTTTGCCGCGTTGAGACTGTTGCCGCCGCCAACCGGCACAAGCGCGACGTTGACCGTGCCAAGCAGTTCGATTTCGCTTTGCGTGGGAATTTGCTGCAAATCGCCGAGGTGGGCAACGGTGATACCGTCATAATCAAAAACGTAAACCGTGTTGCGAATTTTTTCTTTTGCCTTCTTGCCTGCGCTATCGGTTTGAACTGCCGTGATAAATACGCTGCCAATTTCAAATTCGCCGGGACCCGTTAATACGTGCGTTGAACTTTTAACCGCGTCGCTGCAATTGTGACCGGGCGCGTCGTGGCTGACCGTGACGATTTCAGCCTTGAGTTTAAGCGCCTCATAGCCGACCGTTTTGCTGTCAAAAGGGTCTGTGACCACAGTGGCAAAATTACGCTCTGTTAGTCTAAAACATGAATGTCCGTACCAAGTAATTTCCATAAAAAGTGTAGCCTCCGAAGCACATATTATACCTTGACTGCTTACTCCTTTGGCATTCCTATAAAAATTTTTCCATCGCGGATTTGAACCGGGTACGCGGGAATATCCACCGCTGCGGGCATGGATATCGCCTTCCCATTGCGGACATCGAACTCCGCGCCGTGACGCGGACAGATGATGTGATGATCTTCGATGACCCCATCTCCCAGCGGACCTTCGTCATGCGTGCAAATATCGCCGATAGCGAAAAATCCGCCCGCGATATTGAAGATGACAATCGGCTTTTCACCAACATCCACAAACAACCGCCCGCCGTTGGGGAGTTCGGAGGCGGGGGCGATTTCTACAAATTCAAGATTCGATTCGGGTTGGGCAGTGTAATTGAACATTTCACTCCACCAAATCATCACTTGCTTCGCCGAGTCCGTACACACCTGCCTTCAAGACTTTGAGCGAAAGCAACGCGCACTTCAAGCGCACGGGACCGAGGTCAATGCCGAGCAATTCCAACACGGAATCTTTATTCAATTTCTTCACTTCTTCCAACGACTTGCCAATGATGGATTCAAGCAGCAAATCTGCTGAGGCTTGCGAGATGGCGCAGCCGTGACCGTCGAAACGCGCATCGGTCACAACCCCATCTGCGTTAACGCGCAAATCAATCTGAATGTGATCGCCGCACAGCGGGTTATTATCCGCAAACGAAATATCATGCGGGTCGAGTTTTCCGCGATACGAGGGATTTTTATAATGCTCGATAATTACTTCACGATATAAGTCGTCCATACGTTCTCCGTGATTCGGTGTCAAGTGTTCCCGTATCACGTGACACTGAATCACATGACACTTGAAACTTTCTACCCAAACATTTTCTTCACTTTATACAATCCATTCACCAACAAATCCACTTCATCCTTTGTCGAATAAAGATAGAAAGAAGCGCGGCTGGTGGCAGGGATGCCAAATTTTTCATGCAGCGGCTGCGCGCAGTGATGCCCCGCGCGAACGGCGATGCCATCCTGATCCAAAATTTGCGCGACATCGTGCGGGTGGATTCCTTCCAGCGTGAACGCGGCGACCCCGCCCTTGTGATTCGCGTCGGGACCGAACAACTTCACGCCCGGAATTTCCTCCAGCCGTTCAAGCGCGTACTCTGTAATCTCATGTTCGTGCGCGGCGATATTGTCCATGCCAATCGCTTTGAGATAATCCACTGCCGCGCCGAATCCAATTGCTTCCGCGATGGCGGGCGTGCCAGCCTCGAATTTATGCGGCAAGCTGTTCGCGCGGAACGAGCGCAATTTTACTTCCTTGATCATGTCGCCGCCGCCCAAAAACGGGGGCATGGCTTCAAGCAAGGATGACTTTCCATACAACGCGCCTATGCCCGTCGGTCCGCACATCTTGTGCGCGGAGAAAGCGTAGAAGTCCGCGTCGAGTTCGCGCACATCCACATTGAGATGCGGGACAGATTGCGCGCCATCCACCAAAGCCAACGCGCCAGCCTCATGCGCCATGCGGATGATTTCGCGCGCGGGGTTGATCGTGCCGAGGACGTTGCTCATGTGCGCAAATGAGACCAACTTTGGGCTGCGAGTCAAGAGCGCGGCGTAGGCAGTCAAATCAAGCAAGCCGTTTTCGGTCACGGGGATAAATTCGAGTTCGATGCCGCGCTCGGCTTGAAGCATGTGCCAGGGGACGAGGTTCGAGTGGTGTTCCATCTCGGTCAGGACGACCAGATCGCCCGCCTTGAGATTTGTCCGCGCCCAACTGTATGCCACAAGGTTAATCGACTCGGTGGTGTTGCGCGTGTAAATCACCTCGCGCGATGAAGCGGCGTTGATGAATTTTGCGATTCGTTCGCGCGCGCCTTCATATAACGTGGTGGCTTCCTCTGCCAGCGTATGCACGCCGCGATGGATGTTCGCGTTGCTGCGGCGGTAATAATCATTCATCGCTTCGATCACTTGAATTGGCTTCTGCGATGTGGCGGTGGAATCCAAATAAATTACGCGCTTGCCGTTGCTGGTTTCGCGTTCAAGGATGGGAAAGTCTTTGCGGATTTGTTCGATGTTTAGCATGGGAAGAGTAAATTAGATAAACAAGTAGACAGGTATACGTGTGTACCTGTTTACCTGCCTACATCCTAATAATCTGGAATGAATTCTTTTTTCTCGGCGGGCTTCTTGCCCGTTGTCACCGGGCGGATATGCTCGGAGTTGATCGGGAACCACAGGATGCGGTCAGGAACCATCCAGCCGTCGGTGAGATACACATTCGAGCGGAATTGCACCGCCGCGAGTTTATGATCCACCTGCACGATGATGCCCTTCACCCATCCGCGAATGCGGTCGCGGTTTTTGTCATGGTCACAGAATACCTCAACAGTGTCGCCCACTTCAAACGCATATTCCGCGCCGGGCGCTTTCATAAAGTTAAACTGCGTATGACGCAAAGTCGCCTGCTTCAGCGTGGACTTGCGGCGCTCCGTCATCAGCCCGGCAACACGCTTCGCGCTTGCCGCAGGTCGGGCTGGCGAAGACGATCTTTCCACAGTCTGACGAGCCTCGCCTTTTTCTTTGACAACCGGCTTTTCTGGCTTGCTAACCGCCCTTTTGGGAGCATCTTGCGGCTTCACCATTTTTTTCACCGCTGTCTTTGGCTTCGCCTTGCTTTTTACTTTCGATTTGTCTGCCATAATTCACATCCTAAGTTGAACTTGCAGAGACGCCCTCCGCCTCTTGCGAAAACTACGCCAATAACTTATCTTGAATTGCCTGTTGAAATCTTTCGCGCACGCCTTCAAAGGGGATGCGCTGCATAATTGGGTCGAAGAACCCCTCCACCGCAAGTCGCTCCGCGTCACGCTGCGGAATGCCGCGCGACTTAAGATAGAACAGCGGCTCTTGTTCGAGCTTGCCAACCGTCGCGCCATGCGTACAGCGCACATCATCCGCGAGAATTTCCAAACCGGGGATGGAATCCGCGCGGGCTTGCTCATCCAAAATAAGATTTCGATTCGCCTGATAGCCGTCCGTCTTTTGAGCGCCGGGCGCGACATAAATCATACCCTGCCAAACCGAGCGGCTCTTACCTTTCAACGCGCCCTTGAACAACAAGTCGCTGGTGCAATGCGGCGCGAGGTGATTCTGCTGTGTGTCATGGTCGAGGTGCTGCGTGCCATCGGTGAAATAGAAACCGGACATGCGTCCCGTTGCGCCTTCGCCCGCGAGGTCGAGATCAGAGAAATTTTTGGTCAAGTGCGAACCAACCGCGCCGAAAATCCAATCCAAATTCCCGCCACGTTCCACGCGCGCGCGTTCATGCGAGAAGTTCCAGACATGACGTCCCCACGATTGTAATTCAACAAAGCGCAGGTTGGCATTTTCACCGACGTGGATTTCGACCACGCCCGCGTGCATGGCGTGACCTGTTTCGCTGGGCGACGCGGCTTCGTGGACATACGTGACCGACGCGCCGCTTTCAACGTGAGCGATGATGTGCGAAAAGTGCGCAAGGTTGGCGCCGGGTCCCCACAACACGGAATGAAGCGGGGTTTCAACTTCGACATTTTTAGGGACATAAAGCAGCACGCCGTTTTCAGATAACGCAGAAGCAAGCGCAGCAAATTTTCCATCGTCCGCTTTGACAATCTGCCCGACAAGTTTTTTCAGCAAGTCGGGATGATTCTTCTCCGCGTTTTTGAAATCGGTGAAGACCACGCCCTGCTTGACGAGCGATTCATCGAGTTGAATTTGCGAGCCGCCGGGCAACATGGTGATTTGTCCGCCGTGCTGTTCACCGGTCAACGGTTGCAGCAAATATTCGGGGACGGCGGGTAAATCTTCAAACGCGCCAGCCTTCGGAATTTTGAATTCAGACGCGGGCAATAATCTTAAATCGGTGCGACGCCATGCTTCGTCCGTGTTGACGGGCATGGAAAGTTTGCTAAAAGATTCCCACGCCTGAGCGCGAAGGTCTTTCAACGCGCCAGCGGGAATCGAATCAGCGGTAAAGGTAAAATCTTTCGCGGCTGAATCGCGCCGCGTGCGGGTGACTGATACTTTGGGTTTCTCTTGCATGGGGTTCTCTGGTGTGTTAAGTTTAAGGTTGAAGGTTAAAGGTTGCAGGTTAACTTTAAACCTGCAACTTGCAACTTTCTACCCAATGCTTCCTTCCATCTGCAATTGAATCAGACGGTTCATCTCTACCGCATATTCCATCGGCAGTTCTTTGACCAGCGGCTCGATGAAGCCAGAGACGACCATCGTGGTCGCTTCCTCTTCGCTGAGTCCGCGCGACATGAGGTAGAAGAGTTGTTCCTCGCCCACTTTGCTTACCGAGGCTTCATGACCAATCGTCACGTCATCTTCGTCAATCTCGATGGTCGGATACGTGTCAGAGCGCGATTTGGGGTCGAGCAGCAGCGCGTCACAAACGACATTGGACTTAACTCCCTTCGCGCCTTTATACACCTTGACCAATCCGCGATACGAAGCCTGTCCGCCGTTCTTGGAAATAGACTTCGACGTAATCTTACTGGTCGTATTCGGCGCAAAGTGAACCATCTTGCTGCCCGCGTCTTGAATCTGCCCCGCGCTTGCAAACGCCATCGAAAGCATCTCGCCATGCGCGCCGGGTTCCATCAGGTAGCAGGAAGGGTACTTTTGAGTCACCTTGGACCCTAAATTACAATCAACCCATTCATGGGTGCCGTTCTCAAAAACTTTGGCACGTTGCGTCACAAGGTTGTACACATTCGTTGACCAATTTTGAATCGTGGAATAGCGCGAGCGCGCGCCTTTCTTTACAACAATCTCAATTACGCCGGAATGGAATGAGTCGGTGGTGTATGTAGGCGCTGTACAGTTATGAGAAACAACGCCTTCTGCAACATAAGACTCGTCTTCTTCCACAGAAAAATTGAAAACCTCGGTTTCCATTTCTTCGACAACAATCTCCTTGATGGGGACATAAAGAAAATTATCATCCATTGAGAAGGGAGAGCCGCTTAGGTCACCGGCAGGCGCGTTAACGCCGACAATCTCGCCAAACTTGGGGTTGAAGGGTGAAGCAATGACAACTGCATAAATATCTTTGCGCGGGAAAGCGCGCTCCTGTAAATTCACAGAAGCCGCAACACCCAAACGCAAACAGGCATCACGGAAAGCATACGCTAAATCTACAGAGACCGTGTTATAGCGGAACATGTTCTTTTTAGGGTCATAACTGCCATCTCCACGCCACATGCCCTTTATTAACTCAGCAAGCAAGGTTGTATCTGCATTAATAACCCATTCAGGAATATGTTTTTCGTAAACCGTTTTTCCAAATTCACGAGCAAATGTACGAGCGGCTTCAGTAGAGGAAAGAACCAATGTTTGTCCATTCTGACGCGGTGCGTTTGCAATTGGCGATTTATTAAAGTATCGTTCAATTAGAGATGTAGCATCAGCAAGGTATTCTTTTTCTTCAGCATGGAAAGACAGAGTTAAATAATGCTCGTTATCTACATGTCCTTCAGCAAAGTAATAACCAAGAAGGCGGAAAAAATCTGGCTCATACGGCAGATTAACATTGCGTTGAACTGGGGCATGTCGCCCGCGTCCCAGCGGAATAGTTACGCTGTGCGCAAGAGCAGGTTCAGCAATTGACTGAGGAATCGGAATAGCCAAATAATCGCCGGTCTTGAGGCTTTCTGCAAATTTCCAGATAGGTTGGAAATTTTTATTGCGCTCATTTTGTCTTTCACGGGGAACAACCAGCAAAGGATGTTCAGCGGTCACACGCAAAGTACGACCACTATCACCATAAAAACGGATATTGTAAATATCACCATGATAAGGTCGTTTCATGGTGTGATACACCTTACGCCAGCGCCCCAAGTGTGTCATTACCTCATCGCCGACTTCAACAGTCTCGATTGCCTTTTCGCCGTTGCGCGTGCGGACTTTTGCCCCTGCAATAAAACACCCTTCGACATAGTGCATTTGCGCTCCTTCATCAACGATAATGAGCGTGCGCTCGAACTGACCAACATTGGCGGTATTCAAGCGGAAGTAAGCCTGTAAGGGCAAATCCACTTTCACGCCTTTGGGGACATAAACGAAGGATCCGCCCGACCAAACGGCGCTGTTCAACGCTGCGAATTTATTATCCTCGATGGGAACAACCGTCCCGAAATATTCGCGGAACAAATCGGGGTGTTGTCTCAAGCCATCTTCGATGGAGAGGAATATCACGCCCTGTTTGGCAAGATGTTCTTGAATGGAATGGTACACCATCTCCGATTCGAATTGCGCGCCCAACCCTGCTAAGAATTTTCTTTCGGCTTCGGGAACGCCCAAACGGTCAAAAGTTTTTTTAATATCATCCGGCACATCATCCCACGACTTTTCGCTTTTATCCGTCGGTTTGACGTAATAATAAATATCATCGAGGTTGAGTTCAAGATGCGGTCCCCAGTTGGGCATGGGACGCGCAAGGAAATGCTCCAAAGCCTTCAAGCGGAAGTCCAACATCCACTGCGGCTCGCCCTTCATGCGGGAGATATTTTCAACAACTTCGCGACTCAAACCCTTTTGGGATTTGAAGGAGTAATTATCGTCGCGGCTGTGAAAGCCGTATTTGTAATCGCCAATTTCTTCAAGGATTTTTTCGTCTTCGCTCATGGGGTTATCCTACTAATAAAAAGATTGCTTCGCAGGCTCGCAATGACATTATGCGACTTCCTATCCTTCGGGTACTGCGTCATACTTCTCACGCACCCAGTCATAACCATGCTCTTCGAGGTGGAGCGCCAACTCAGGACCACCGGATTCGACAATGCGTCCGTGCATCATGATGTGAACAAACTGCGGCTTGATGTAATTCAGCAGGCGTTGATAATGCGTAATTACCAATACGCCGAGGTCAGGGCCGGCAAGCGCGTTCACCCCTTCCGAGACGATGCGCAGCGCGTCAATGTCCAACCCGGAATCGGTTTCATCCAAAATGGCGATGGATGGTTTGAGCGTCGCCATTTGCAGGATTTCCGCGCGCTTCTTTTCTCCGCCGGAAAAACCGTCGTTAAGATAACGCCCCGCAAAAGCATGATCCATCTTGAGCGTATCCATTTTTTCTTTTAGCATTTTACGAAACTCAGGGATGGGAACTCCCTTATCTTCGGGGTTTTCCGCGCGGCGGCGCGCATTAATCGCGGAACGTAAAAAGTTCGCAACGGTCACGCCGGGGATGGCAACCGGGTATTGAAACGCAAGAAAAATTCCCGCGCGGGAGCGTTCATCCGGTTCGAGTTCGCGTATGTTTTTTCCGTCAAAAAGGATTTCGCCTTCGGTGACAGTGTAGTTAGGATGCCCCATTAATGTATAAGCCAACGTAGACTTGCCCGTGCCGTTCGGTCCCATGATCGCATGAATTTCGCCCTGTTTGATCGTAAGCGTCAGACCTTTAAGAATTTCTTTACCTTCGATGCTGACATGCAAATTTTTGATTTCCAACTGAGACATTCGTTTCACTCCTTAAGCCATAACTGGCGTTTTTATCAATGAAACGGCATTATAGCAAAGGAGAGTGGATTTGTCAATATTTATGATAATTTTCTAGTATATTAAATCCGCGCGAACAAAAACCGAGTCCAAAGCGGTTGACTTTGGACTCGGTAACTGATTACGCAAGCGATTTCAGGTCCTTCACATCGCTCAATTTGATGCGGATCGCCTTGCGCCCCGCCGCTTTTAGCGCTTCGTAATCGCCCAGCGCTTGCGCGCGGATGAGCGTCCCGAAGGTCATTCCCTGCGTGGGAATTTCCATATCATCTTTTGCGTCATACACAACCTGAATGAACAAACCCTTATTGGTACCACCCTTGTGGAATTGCCCGGTGGAATGTTGGAAGCGCGGACCAAATCCAGCGGTCACAGCGCAGCGCGTCTTTTCGCGGATGACAACCCGCAGCTGTTGAACAACGTCTATCATCTCTTGATTGCGCGGAATGTAGGCATTAATGGAAACATAACTTCCCATCTCTGCCTGCGCGAGGAATTCATCCAGCGCCTTTTTCGCGTCCTTCATTTCAACCAAGTCGAGTTCCGCTAATTTACCAGTGGATTGATAATCTTTGATTTTTGCAATCGTGCGCAGTTTGCTATCCTGCACGTCAGGCTGGTCGAAAGCGTTGACGTTGAGGATGTGACATGCAACAGCGGTGGCAATCTCCCAGCGATAAAACTCCGCGCCCGCGTCATACGGGTTGTTGATTTGGAATTGCAAAATCGGGAAACCGACTTTCTGCAATTCGGCAATTTCCTTGTCGAACTCGCCGCCTTGACGCAAGTATACAAAGAAGCGGTCATCGCCGTAAATCTTCGGGTCGCCGAGCGGTTCAAGCGCAACGGGCAAAATTCCCTTGCCATGCTTGCCGCTGGATTCCGCCACAACCTGCTCAACCCACCCCGCCAGCGCGGACACAGATGAATCAGCGATAACGGTCATCTTGTCCCTGCCAACCAGCGCGCACTCCGCCATGATTGTTCCCAAGACAAAACCGATGCCATGCGCCGCGTTTGAATCTTTCTTGATTCTTTCAGCGGTTTCCAATAATTTTTCGATATCCATGCCAAGCAGCGCGGCGGGGACTAATCCAAAATCGGTCAGCGCGGAAAATCTTCCGCCGACGTTTGGATCCGCGTTGAAGACTTTTCTAAACCCGCGCTCTTTTGCCATTTTTTCCAATGACGTGCCGGAATCTGTAATGGCAATAAAACGCGAGCCAGCCCCATTGCTTAATTTCCAAATATAGTCAAATGCCGCCATGAGCTCGGCTGTGCCGCCAGATTTACTTGCCACAATGTAAAGGGATTTCTCCGGCGGGTAATCTTTGAAAGTCTGCGCGACCTGCTGCGGGTCGGTTGAATCAAGAATGGCTAAAGACAACTTCGCTTCGATATTCGCGCCTGCAAGCAAAGAGGAAAGCACTTCTGCGGTCAGCGACGAGCCGCCCATACCGATGACCAATACGCGGTCAACGCCTTCTTCATGGACTTGCTTTGCGAAAGCGTAATAATCATCCAAGCGCGCGCGCGCATCCTCGATGGAGTGCAGCCAACCGAGCCGCTTGATAACCTCTGCTTGACCTACGGGATCGTTCGTCCACAAAGTGGGGTCATGTGACCACATCCGCGCGGGAATCGAATCCGACTCGAGCTGCGCCAAGCGCGTGGCAATTGCCCCGGAAAGAAAATCCAACGAAGCGGCATTGTTCTCGCGCCGCTCTTCGATTGCATTCAAAAGATTCATAAATGCCTCCTCAAACGCTTTCACGCCTTCATCTTCCAATTCTGTTGTCACTTCATCCATAGAAATTCCAAGCGATTCGATTTGGGCGAGCTGTGCCTGACATTCCTCCAAACCAACCGTGAGGGTCAGCCCCGGATTGCCATGCTCGCGGAAAGCGTCCAGCGTTGCAGGCGGGACAGTATTCACAGTGTCGGGTCCAATGAGGCTATCCACATACAACGTGTCGGGATATTTGGGATTCTTCGTCCCTGTCGAAGCCCACAGCGGACGCTGCACGCGCGCGCTGAATCGCGTCTTTAGTTGATGAAAACGCGCGGAGGTAAAGAAATCTTCAAACGTGTGATAGGCGATTTTGGCATTTGCAATCGCAGCTTTTCCGCGCAGCGGAGAATCTTCCGTCAAGCGCGGGTCAATCTTCGTATCGAGACGCGAGATAAAAAACGACGCGACAGAGGCAATATTGTTCACGGGCAGGTCAAGCACCACGCGGTCAACAAGCCCGGAAACATAAGATTCCATCACCTCGACATAACGCGCAATGGAAAAAATCAACGTGACGTTGACATTGATACCCGCTGCGATGGTCGCGCGGATGGCAGGAATACCCGCTTTTGTCGCGGGAATTTTAATCATCAAGTTTGGACGATTTACGCGCTCCCACAATTCCTGCGCCTGCGCGATGGCGCCTTCGGTATCGTTGGCAAGGTACGGGCTGACTTCGAGACTCACGTAGCCATCGCCGCATTTGGTTTGGTCATACAACGGGCGGAACAAATCACACGCCTGTTGAATATCTTCAATGGCAAGCTGCCAGAATATCTTTTCAGAATCCCAGCCCGCCCACGCCAACGGAGTCAAAGCCGAGTCGTAATCATTCGATTTGGCGATGGCATTTTGGAAGATGGTTGGGTTCGACGTTACGCCGCGAATCTCGCCGCGTTCTATCATTGCTTTTAGTTCGCCGGTCTCCAAAAGTTTTCTTTGGATGTTGTCGTACCAGAGGGATTGTTTAAGGGAGGTTAATTTTTTTATCGATTCGAACATGATATCTCCAACATGGTAATTGGAGATTGGTAATCAGTAATTGATAAGAAAGCGTTTCTTAAGTTTTTTTGTACACGGATTTGACGGATTACACGGGAAAACACGGATTTTTATAGGATTTATCCGTGAGAATCCGTGAAATCAGCGTAATCCGTGTACTTAAGAAACAGTCTCTAA
>DZBA01000044.1 GCA_022729775.1 Anaerolinea thermophila
GCATTTACCATCGGTTGGTGGTGGTGGGTCGGCGGCGAATTAAGTGGATTTGTGTATGATGTGCTATACCCTGAATATTACCCGGAATTTACATTCATTGACATTTGTTGGTTGATGGGATATTTCTTCTTCGGGTTGTCGCTCTATTATCAATTTCGATTAATCTATAATGCGCCCAAAGGCACGCAGTCCATTTTTTATTTTGCCTATATCGCGCTAGGGCTGGTCGTCACATTTGGGTTAACACAAGTCGCCATCGCTGCCGGCTTGGGAGAAAATTCGTCATGGTGGGCGGTTTATCTCGCTGTCTTATACCCTGTCTTTGACCTCGTAGAAGGCACGGCAGCTGTCTGGCTTTCGCTGCTTTTCGGGCGCGGCGTTTTAGGGCGCGCATGGTGGGGCTTGATTACCTTTGCCATCGCGGATGGCATCAACATTTTCTTTTGGCTTGGCGGATATAACTGGATTTCTGATAATGCATACTACATTTTGGATACATTCTCCAGCGTGGTTTATGTCGCAAGTTATATGATTACCGCAATGGCATTTCTCATTGCTTACAATGTTCTTCATCACGGCGTAACAAGAAAAAAGCCTATCATAATAGTCGAAGAGCCATAAAATAAAAAACGCCCCTAAAAATCATAGAGACTTTTAGGGGCGTTTTTATTTAATCGCTATGGCTTCGGCTTGCAGCGCTGAGGTTCCTGACCTGTGCCTTTGATGCCAAAAGATTCGCGGCAGACATTATCCACGCCGTATATCGCTTTAAGCGGATAGTCCTTTTCGCTTTTTTCAGGCGAGCCTGCGTCTTCCTCTGTGAAGCGGTCTACATAATCCATATCCGCGATGCTTTTCAATCCCCCATCCGCAACCACGCCATAGAAAAATTTTTCACCGGAGAAGGAGCGCTTGAATGCAAATTGGATGGTGGCTTTTTTGCCGGCGTGCATGCGCACCCACGCGACATCGTAATCATCGCCAATGCCAGCCACAGTGTCGAAGATGACCATATCATATCCATCACCGGGAAGCGGCGCATCGGAACGCTCTGCGGAAAGTCCGCCGGTGTCGCGGTTTGTATCTTGCACAATTTGAACAGTATCCGTTGACCAATCCACATTATATGGCGGGCGGGCGAGGATGATGTAATCGCCAAATCCATCCGCGTCTATATCCAACTCCACGCTGTAATGAATCCCGATTGGATTGTTGGGATTGGCGCCAACCAACTCGATGGAAATATAGAAAAATTTTTCGTCATAAGCCAGATTGTAGCTGACAATGTCCATATCAGATACATAGGTCATGTCTTTGAGGAAAGGTCGCTCGAACCAATTGTATTTGTAAGAGTCTCCATAAGGCGCGCGGTTTTCTATAGCAGTATCCACTGACACCGCGTCATTGATAATTAATTTTCCTGTGTTGACATCGGTCGAGGGAATCAAGGAATGCGGGACTTTGGTCGGCGTTGGCGGTTCTGGGGTCGGCGAAGGAATTGAGGTCTCGGTTGGCATCGCCGCTTGCAAAGTCGGCACGAAAGGAGGCGGCGCTTCGCTGGGCATAACGGGGACAGCAGTCGCTTCTGTTTTTACAGCAACACTCGGAAAAGAACACGCAAGCGCGGCAAAAATCAAGGCGGTTATAACAAAGGAAATGCGGGTGCGAACAAGTTTTGAATACATGCTATGGCTCCACTGAACGCGCACAGCGCAAACCGACATTGGGGCCTGTGTAACCGGGGTCTAACTTGACGCGATTATCGAGGCGGATGTTTGCGCCGTTCCCGCCAAAGGCATTCCATCCACCGCCGCGCGCGATACGCTCGCCAATTTTCACTTGGTCTTCGCGCCCATCTGTCGCATCATAAGGATACAAGCCGAACAAAGTGCTTGTCCATTCCCATACGTTGCCAGACATGCCGTATACACCATAGACGCTCTTCCCCTTTTCGTATTGATCTACGGGCGCAGTATCACCGACGCAGCCGTGATAATTGGCAAAGCTGCAATCGAGTTCACCGCCGCCCCAGGGATATACGCGCTCATCATCCGAGCCGCGCGCGGCTTTTTCCCATTCCGCTTCGGTGGGAAGGCGCGCGCCGCGCCACGCGCAGTAGGCGTTTGCCATTTTCCAATCAATATAAATAACGGGATAATTTCCAAAAACCTGGTTGCTGAAATATGTATTATGCGTCATTGAGCCTTGCTGGCGCGGCTTGCGACATTCCACCGCGTAAACACAAGCATCGTACATTTCATTGGTCACTTCGTATTTGTCAATATAAAAAGCATCCACATTCAATTTGTGCGCGGGACGTGACCCGATGTCGCCGGTTGTATCGCTGCCCATCGTAAATTCACCCGCGGGGATGTAAATCATGGCGACGTTTCTTTCATCTTTGATTTCGGTCAAGAAGGGCGTTTCTGTCGGCAGGGGTGTTTCAGTGGATGCAGCTTCTGTCGGCGCGGATGTCCCTGTCGGCGGGATGCGCGTCGCAGTGGAAGAAGGCAATGGCTTTTCGGTGGGAGTCGGCTCCGCGAACATCGTCGAAGTGGAGATAAATATCACCGCGCCAAAAATCAAAAATAAACCTAAAATTGCCACGCCCACAATAGCGGGAATAAATCGCTTAAACGAAGGGGCAGAAGCAGGGCGCGCGATTGGCGGCGTTTTCATTTTCCCCGTCATTTGTTCGCGCAGCGTTTCCACTTTGACATGCGAAGCCTCGACATGTTTGCCTTCTAACAAACTTTGCAATTCGCTAATGAACGCGCGCATATCAGCGTAACGATTCTGCGGGTCTTTGGCAAGCGCCTTAAGCAAAACAGATTCGACATCGCGCGGCAGGTCGGTGATGTAGCGCGTAGGAAGCGGAAGCGGCTCAGTTGCTTGTTTGAGCAAAACGCCCGCGGGCGTATCCGCTGTGTAGGGTCTGTGACCGGTGACCATTTCATAAAGGACAACGCCCAGTGAATACAAATCAGATTGCGCGGTGGTTTCGCCTGTCCACTGTTCGGGAGCCATGTAATCGGGCGTGCCAAGCCCTGTGCCGGAACTGGTCAAGTGCGTTGCTTCTTTTGCTTCATCACCAAATACCTTGACCAGCCCAAAATCGGTCAACATCGGCTGCCCTTTTTCGGTCATCAAAATATTGGAGGGCTTCACATCACGGTTGATGATGCTGCGGTCATGCACATATTCAAGGGCGCTCGCAATGGGCAATAGCATTTGAATCGCGTCACGCCACGGCATGGGCGAGCCAAGCCGCTGGCGAAGCGTGCCACCGGAAAGATATTCCATTACCAGATAAGGCGAGCCTTCAAAATCGCCGTAATCCAACACGCCGACAATATTGGGGTGCGAAAGTTTTGCAAGGGATTTCGATTCGCGCTCGAAACGCTTGAGCAGCATTTCCATTTGGTCCGGCGGAAAGGCATCGCGGCGGATAACCTTGATTGCAACCTCGCGGTCAAGGCGCGAGTCGTACGCTTTGTAAACGGTTGCCATGCCGCCTTCCCCGAGCAGATCAAGGATCTGATAACGTTCGAATTTTTGACCGATCAAACTTGACATGGATTTTCCTTTTTCAAGTAAAGTTATTTTCAACCTCGGAGACTGTTTCGTAACTTACTTACAAAGACCCTAAAGGTTTCCATTGCTAACGAAAACCACTATTTGACGGCGGATTTTTGAAAAACGCAGCTATAGTTTGCGAAAAAACCTTTAGGGTCTGACTTAAGAAACACCTCTCAAACGGGATATTATACGCGAGGGAATGACTGTCTGTATTATCTTTAGCTGGCAGTTTTACTTTGTCTTTGCGCAGCGAAAACCGACATAAAAACCATAATAGCCGGCGTCCAACTTCAAGCGCGAGTATGTGTACACACTTCCCTCCGCGCCAAAGTAATGCCACGAACCGCCGCGCGCAACACGCGCGCCGGGCGCGTTCAAATCTTCGCGTCCGTCTTTCGGTGTGTATGGGTAAATTTTATACAGGCTGCTTGTCCATTCCCATACATTTCCCGACATGCCATAAATGCCGTAGACGCTTTGTCCTTTTTCGTATTTATAAACGGAATCTGTGTCGCCCACGCAGCCAGAATGATTTGCGAGACTACAATTGAATCCATCCCCCCAGGGGAAGAGTCGCGCATCAGTACCGCGCGCGGCTTTCTCCCACTCGGCTTCCGTCGGCAGGCGCGCGTCACGCCATTCACAATAAGTCTTTGCCATTTTCCAATCCGCAAAAATGACAGGATATGTGGCAAATTCCGGCTCGGTATAATAAGACTGTCGGTTAATCGAACCGAATATTTTAGGCTTGCGGCATACTCCCGCCGAGACGCAAGCGGAGTACATTTCATTTGATACTTCATATTTGTCCATGTAAAATGTATCTATAGAAATTAAACTCGCGGGGTGCGACTGTGGGTCGCCGTCGTCGCTGCCCATCGTAAATTCACCGCCGGGGACAAGGCGCATTAAGACATTTCGCTCATCGCGGATTTCGTCCGGCAGGGGAACTTCTGTGGGAAGCGATGTTTCGGTAGGCGGGATGAGCGTAGGAGGCATTTTGGTTTTTGAAGGCACAACCGATGGCAAAGGGGAAAACGTCACCGGCTGGGTCGGAGTCGGCAACGCAGCCAATGTCCCAATACGAGAAAGCACCCAACATCCCCCGCAAATCGTAAACAAGGAAAACAAAACCAAGACGGTGATGATTAAGGGAAGATTCGACTTACGCTTGTTTACAGGTTGGCTTTCGACAAGCGGAAGATGGGATTGGGTTTGCTGAATTTTTTCGATCTGCCTGCGCGCTTCTTCAATTTCCTGTTTTTTCACCTTGCCGGTCATGTGTTCACGCAGCGTCTCAGTTTTAATCGTGACCGCCATCGGGTCTCTGCCTTCGATGAGCGCCTGCAATTCATTTGCAAAAGTACGCATATCAGGATAACGATCCTCTGGTCTACGGGCAAGCGCCTTCAGCAAAACTGATTCAATATTCTTCGGCAAATCAGAGACATAATCGGTTGGCAGCGGCAGCGGCTCATTGACTTGTTTTAACAACACGCCCGCGGGCGTATCTGACACATACGGTCTATGCCCGGTGACCATCTCATAGAGAACAACGCCCAAAGAATACATATCCGAAAGCGCGGTGGCATCGCCTGTCCATTGCTCAGGAGCCATATAATCAGGCGTGCCAATTCCAGCGCCGGACGCAGTCAGATGCGTATCCCTGCCTTCGAATAATTTTACCAACCCAAAATCGGTTAACATGGGTTGTCCTTTTTCGGTCATTAAAATATTGGAAGGCTTCACATCGCGGTTGATGATGTTGTGTTCATGCACGTACTCGAGAGCGCGCGCAATGGGCAAAACCAACTGCGTAGCCGCGCGCCAGGGGATGGGCTTGCCAAGCCTGTCTTTCAACGTGCCGCCCGAAAGATACACCATGACAAGGTAAGGCGCGCCATCATATTCCCCATAATCAATAACGCCGACAATGTTGGGGTGCGAAAGCCGCGCCAGCGATTTGGCTTCGCGCTCAAAGCGCTTGAGAAGCATATCGAGCTGTTCAGGCGGAAACGACTCGCGCCGAATAATTTTCACCGCCACTTCACGCTCAAGGCGCGTATCAAACGCCTTGTAAACGGTTGCCATGCCGCCTTCCCCCAACAATTCAATGACCTGATAACGACCGAGACTTTGACCAATTAAACTTGACATGGGATTATCCTCTCTCGCGTATCGCGTTCACAACGTCCAAATTAATTATAAGCCACATTGACGCGGATTTCACCTGCGCCAGCAATTCCAAATATGTCATTGCGAGGAGCGGAGCGAAGCAATCTCCCAGTCCAGAAAGGGGATTGCTTCGCTCCGCTCGCAATGACATTCTCACACAGGGAATTACTACACCTGCGCAAAAACAGGAATGGAATTATGTATAAAAAATCCTTGCACAAATGTAAAAAATAGTCTATGCTTAACATTACGGGATGAAATCACCCCGCGGCAGTTTGTTATCGAACTGCTATCAAATTTTGTTTCTCTTGGAGGAGAAGATGAAAAAACTGTTAATACTGGCAAGTTTGCTGGTCGTGGCTTCGCTGGCGCTTTCCGCCTGCGGTGGCGGAAACGCTACAAGCGGCGGGGATTTACTGGCGGAGATCAAGGAACGCGGATTCATTCTCGTTTCCACTGACCCGAACTACGAACCCCAATCCTTCCTCAACACCGAAGGCTCGCGCGTTGCAAACACAAAATGCCCTTCCGATGCTTTGACCACCACTGAAATGCAAGGCTTTGATGTAGATGTTGCAAAAGCAGTTGGCGAAGCGCTTGGCGTTGAAACCTGTTTCGCCACCCCCTCATGGGATGCCATCACCGCAGGCAACTGGGCGAATAAATGGGATGTGAGCGTCGGCTCGATGACCATCACCGTTGACCGCCAAAAAATTCTCGATTTCAGCGTGCCTTACTATTACACCCCGGCAGTTATTGCTGTTGGCGCGGATTCTGGCATCACCTCCCTCGAAGGGCTTTCTGGTCAGTCCGTATGCGCTGGCACAGCCACCACATACGAAGCATGGTTGAATAATGACATGGCTGCGCTTGGCTTGCCGGAATCATCCATCTACGCCAAAGTTCCCGCCAATGTGACCGTTGTCCCGTTGGAAACAGACCAGGAATGCGCGCAAGCAATCGCTGCTGGACGCAAGGACTTCGTTGCCTACGTCACCTCTGGAACAGTAGTGGATGCGAACCTTGCAGCCGGTATGCCCGTCACCAAACTCGAAGGCGCTGTCTACTCTGAAGACCTCGCCGCTGCGTTTGATAAATCCGCTACCAAGGACACCACCTCCCTGCGCGCCGAAGTAGATAAAGTATTCAAAGCCATGCACGAGAACGGAAAACTCGCCGAGATCTCCGTCAAATGGCTTGGCAGCGACCTGACCCAGGCGCCTAAATAATTTTTTTTCAAGAGATGGGAAGCGGCTTCCACGCCGCTTCCCTTTTGTTATTAACTCACTTTACGCAGAACGTTCCGAAGGTTGGCGCAATTTAACCATGTTTTACGAGGGAACCTTCGGAACAGTGCGTAACGTCAGTTATTAACTGATGTTACGCACTGTCGTTCTAAGTGTAACGAAGAACCTCTAACAATCCGAACGTGTCAATCTAAAACAAGGGGCTTTATGATAGTTGTTAGATTTTTTAGGATGACATCTCATAAAGCGACTTGTAAAATCCCCGAAGGAGATCGGCATGAGCCTTTTTTCCAACAAGCAGGATGCACCAAAAACGCAAGCAGAACTACTGTATGAAGCGCAACTCCGCAAAGAAAGACATTTCAAAGCCAATGTAGCCCTTTCTTGGCTGATGTTGGTTTTTATTCTCGTCTTTTTATTCAGCGGTCAAAACCTTCAAATTGGTTCATGGACGTTCAAGACCATCGAGGTAGACACCGAGTTTATCCTAAATGAAATTGACTTCATCGCTTTGGGATTAGGCGAAACCCTGCGTATCTCAGTCCTTTCCATCATGCTTGCAATGGCGCTCGCGCTGCTTGCTGCGCTGGGCAGGCTGTCCACCTTCCCACCCATTTATGCGCTCAGCACTTTTTACGTCTCATTGATTAGAGGGACGCCGCTCTACCTGCAAATCTTCTTCTTCTTCCTCGCCCTGCCCCAACTGGGAATTATCCTTACGGGAACTGTAGCGGGCGTGCTTGCGCTGGGATTGAACTACGGCGCGTATATGTCCGAAGTCTTCCGCGCGGGACTTTCCTCCGTCGGCAAGGGACAGCGCGAAGCGGCGATGTCGCTCGGTATGACGCCGGGACAAACCATGCGGCGCATCGTACTTCCGCAGGCGTTACGTTTTGCCATCCCGCCGATGGGCAATGATTTTATCTCCATGACAAAAGACTCCGCGCTGGTTTCCGCCACAGGCTTCGTCCACGAGTTGATGTGGCGGTCTGTCAAAGTCGGGCGCGCGCAGTTCCACAACCTCGAAGCGTTGATTATGGCGGCATTGTTCTATTGGGCTTTGACCATTGTGCTTTCATCCATCCAAAGCCGGTTGGAAACCTATCTCTCCAAAGGAGACCGATAAACATGGTACCCATCGTAAAAATCTCCAACCTCGATAAATATTTCGGGCGGCTGCACGTTCTGAAAAATGTCAGCCTCGAAGTGCCAGAGCGCGAAGTGTTGTGCCTCATCGGGCGCAGTGGTTCAGGGAAAAGCACATTGTTGCGCTGTATCAACTTTTTGGAAGAGCCGTCGCACGGCAGCATCGAAGTCGCGGGCATAATAGTCGAAGGCGGAGAAAAAGGCGCGCGTCATCGCCAACTTGTGCATGATGTCCGCTTGAAGACCGGCATGGTCTTTCAAGAATTTAACCTCTTTCCGCACATGACCGTATTGGAAAATGTCATCGAAGGTCCCGTCACCGTCAAAGGCATGGAACGCAAGCACGCCGTAGAAATCGCGGAAAAAAATCTGGACAGCGTGGGCATGTTATTCAAAAAAGATGAATATCCCATGCGACTCTCCGGCGGACAAAAACAGCGCGTTGCCATTGCCCGCGCGTTGACCATGGAACCCAAAGTCATGCTCTTCGACGAACCCACCTCCGCGCTCGACCCGGAACTCATCGGCGAAGTCATGAACGTCATGAAGAAAATCGCTTATGACGGCATGACCATGATCGTCGTCACGCACGAAATGGGATTTGCAAAAGACGTCGCTGACCGCGTGATCGTCATGGCAGAAGGCGAATTAATCGAAGACTCCAAGCCGGAAGAATTATTCTCCAACCCCAAAGACCCGCGCACCAAAGCCTTGATTGACCGCTATCGCTCGAACGAAAATGCCCCCCAATAAAATGACAGTTGCCATCACGCGCCACATCAGCCAGCGCTTCAACGAGTGCGAAATCACACACATTGACCGCGCCCCCATTGACCTTGACCTCGCGCGCGCGCAGCACCGCGAATACGTTCACGCGCTTGCCGGCCTCGGATGCCAGGTCATCGAGTTGGATGAAGCCCCCGCGCTGCCCGACTCTGTCTTTGTAGAAGACACTGCTTTCATTCTGGATGAAGTCGCGGTCATCACCAGACCCGGCGCGGATTCGCGCAAGCCCGAAGTGCAATCCATCATCCCGGTTTTGTCGGCATATCGCCCGCTGGTTCACATCACTGAACCCGCCACAATAGACGGCGGCGACGTGCTTGTGCTTGGCAAAAATATCTACGTGGGCATGTCCACGCGCAGCAACCAAATCGCGCTCGGGCAATTACAAAGCGCGCTCGACAACTACGGCTACAAAGTCTTCGGCGTTGAATTAAGAGACTGCCTGCATCTCAAAACCGCCATCACAAAAGTAGACGAAGAAACTATTTTGATTAATCCAAACTGGGTGGATACATCCCACTTCAAAGACTTCAACTGGATTGAAGTAAACGCGGAAGAATCCTTTGCGGCTAACTGCCTGCCCGTCAACGGAAGCATCATCTACCCAACAGCATTTCCCCGCACGCGCGCCCTCCTCGAAGCGCGTGGATATAAAATCCAACCCGTCACTGTGGATGAGTTGGCAAAAGCAGAAGGCGCGGTCACTTGTTGCAGCCTGATTCTCGCCCATGAATAAAGATTTTTTTGGCGGGGTGCGCGGTTCATTGCCGATACTCATTGGGGTGATTCCCTTTGCCATGATTACCGGCGTGGGAGCGGTCAGCGTTGGCTTGACCTTTGTTGAAACGATGGGGATGTCGGTGATTATCTTCGCTGGCGCTTCGCAGTTGGTGGTCTATCAATTGATGGGCGCGGGCAGCCCGTGGCTCATCATGGTCTTGACCGCGTGGGTTATCAACCTGCGTTTTACCATGTACAGCGCCACACTCGCGCCGTATTTCCAAAAACTGTCCACGTGGCAAAAAGCGGTTCTGGCGTACATGCTTTCAGACCAGGCATTTGGGGTCAGTTTGAGTCATTTCATGATGGCGAACAAAGAAGTAAATCACCGTTGGTATTATTTTGGCTCGGCATTCACCATTTGGGTCGCGTGGCAAATTAGCGCCGCCATTGGCGCATTGCTGGGCGCGCTCGTCCCTGCCAGCTGGGGATTTGACTTCGCATTCCCGCTGAGTTTCATGGCGCTGATGTTTGCCGCGCTGCGCGACCGTCCAACCGTAGTGGCTGCGCTTGCGGGGGGAATCATCGCGGTACTCGCCAAAGGATTGCCATACAACACAGGCTTGGTGCTGGCGACTTTTCTCGGCATCGCCGCAGGATATTTTGCTGAAAGCCTCAAACCCAATCAAGCGGTGACACAATGAGCGCGCTCTCCATCTGGCTTTTATTCATCGCAATCGGGCTGGGAACTTTCCTGCTGCGCTTCATGTTCATGTATTTGTTTGGGAAAATCGAAATGCCCGATTGGCTGCGCCGCGCGCTGCGATTCGTCCCCGCGGCTGCTCTGGCTGCGCTGGTCTTTCCCGCGCTGACTCATCCCACAGGGCATCTTGACCTTTCGGCGCAAAATTTTCGCCTGCTTGCCGGACTCGGCGGCGCGATAGTCGCATGGAAAACGCGCAACGTCCTGCTGACCATCCTTGTCGGCATGGCGCTGTTATGGATTTTAGAAGCGGCGTTCTAACAACTCTTGCGCGTCATCCCATGTGGGCAATGAAGGCTGCGCCCCGCGCCGCGTGACAGAAACTGCCGCCGCCGCATTTGCCAGACGGACGGCATCTTCCAATCTCATACCATTTGCCAACCCCGCAGAAAACGCCCCCACAAAAGCATCACCTGCGGCAACGGTATCTATGGCTTCGACAGAAAAAGCGGGGATGGATGCGCGTCCGGCGCGCGTCGCAACAAGAACGCCCTTTTCCCCAAGCGTAACCAACAAATTGCTCACGCCCATATCCAATAATTTTTTAATTGCGTCATCGAGAGAATCCGCGCCAGCCACCTGCATTGCCTCACGCTCGTTGGGAATGAAATAATCCACCAGCGAAAGCAGTTCCGCATCCAAAGGCTGCGCAGGGGCAGGATTCAAAACCACTTGCTTTCCCATTTGCTTTGCCATGCGAGCCGCTTCACGCACGGTTTCAAGCGGGGTTTCCAGCTGCAAGACCAAAACATCAGCGGAAGAAAAAGCCGCGCGCGCGGATTCCAAATGCCGCGCTGAAAGAATCAGGTTTGCGCCCGAAGCGACCACGATGGTATTGCGACCTTCTGAATCCACAGTGATGAGCGCAATCCCTGTCGCCTGATTTTCAACAACCGAAACATGGGCGGAGTCAATTCCATCGAGCGCAAGCGCGCGGAGAAGTTCATCACCAAAGCCATCTTTGCCGACACAGCCTACCATCGAAACCGAAACGCCCATGCGCGCCGCCGCAACTGCTTGATTTGCGCCTTTTCCGCCGGGGAAAGTGGCAAAGACGCCGCCTAAAATTGTTTCGCCAATGAGCGGGTGACGCGAAGCGCGCACCACCAAATCCATATTCAAACTTCCTACAACAAGTATTCTGCCTTTCATAAAAGACCTCCGGGGGAAGCGGTGTAAGAAAAAGCAGGGCAAGTTAAGGCAAACACTCCGTCAAGAGGTAGCCGCTGCCAACCCTGCACACAGAATATATCAGACTCTTAAGTAATCCAAGTTGCTACCTTCGGTAGGTGAATCGCTTTCGATTGGATTTTCTTATCGCAAAGTCGCCAAAACGCTAAGATTTTAAGGATTTTTCTTTGCGACTCTGAGCCTTTGCGTTAAAACTTACGCAAATTTTGCAAGGTGGCAACTTGAGTTAAGTAACTGATGTATACAGCATGGTGATCGTGTTCAAAATATCTCCTGTGTTGAAATGACAGATAATAATTCGCATTATAAATGTTCCTTCTTGTGTACTATTTGATCAAATATCATACGGAAAACACGTATGTACCATTTGAACGGTGTACCAGGTTTATGAGTGACAGCTGCTACTGGTTGGGGTTTTATATAGTCAGAAAAAAATGGTAAGTCAGTACTGCAGTGTACAGTATCGCAGGCATACACAGATGGCGCGGAAATAGGTGAATATACATTGTTGCGTACCCCAGTAATCGTATGAATCCAACCATTTCTGTTGCCAAAGCGAACATCTGCCAAATGCCTTACCGGATTGGAAAAATCTGCCTGCCATTCGCCATGCAGGAGCACTTTTCCATTGTCCTGAACTTTTGCTTTTATCGTGCGACTTGTTATTTTCTTACCTGCTTCGTCCAAATGTTCTTCCATAGACACCTGACACTCTGCAAAGTCAGTGATCTCGGGAAACATAGCCTGACTATGATATGGCTGATAATAGCGGTGGATCACATAGCCATTTATCTTTTTAGCAGGATCAAATGGTTCCAAGTATGAACTAATTACCAAACTTGGTATGGTGATATTACCAAAGGGAAGTTTGGCGATTGCTACGTGGAGAATAAGAAGAAGTCTATCTTCGTCGTCCTCTTCAAGAAATTTGGCTTTTTTAAAATGGTGTTTTTTAAGGTCTAATGCCTTCTCCAGTCCTTTAGGGTCGTGTAATTCAAAAGCAACATACACGTACTCTACGGACATCGGTATGCCGGCAAAGGCAAGCGCCAATACGAGAACGATAATGATTGCCACAAAAATCATAATTGGAAGTGTCATCTTTGCCTCGCAACCTTCGGCAATGGCGTGACCGTGCCTTTCTTAATCACAAACGACCATTCTTCGGGCATTTTCCACAACGCGCGGAACAAGGTCTTCGCCAGCGTGCCGCTCAAATAACGGAAGCGCGGATATTTTGCTGCGACGCCATGCGCCACGTCACGGATGGCGTGGATGGGGTCTTGGGCAATGCCCGCGAGATTTTTGCTGTTGACCGCGACGTATTCATCGAGCCATTCCCGCGTCCACGTTTCTTTCCACGCTCCATTCGGATCCTGTTTATCCATCATTTCCCATGCTTTTTTGTGGGCTTCGAAGAAACCGAGCGCGAGCGGCGTGCGCATGGTAGCAGGGTTGACCACCGCCACATGTACATTCCAGAAAGAGAGTTCCACCCGCAGGGCGTCGGCGTAGGCTTCTACAGCAAATTTTGAGCCATCGTATGGCGCATTTCCCGGCAGGCTCACAATCCCATCCACACTGCTGACGATGACCACACGACCCCGCGACTGTTTGATCAACTGGATGAATGGCTGGGTGAGATTCACCACCGCGAAGTAATTCACGTCCATCACACGGCGGTATGTTTCCATAATCTGATATTCTGCAAATCCGGGCTGGACCATCCCCGCATTGTGAACCAGCGCCCAGAGATTGCCGCCGGTCATTTCCTTGATTCGATTCACTGCGTCGTGAACCGCCGCATCGTCGGTGATATCGAAACGTAAGGTTTGTTTCGCGCCCGCCTTTGCCGCACGCTCTGCGCCTTCCGCAGTGTACGTGCAAGCGATGACCGAAGCGCCTTCCGCGGCGAGTTGTTCCACCACGCCCAAGCCAATGCCCGAGTCGCAGCCGGTGATGACCACCCAGAGATTTTTCATTTCCAAGCGCGCGTGTTCTTTAATGGCGCGGAAAAGCCTGCCAATGAGCAGCAAGGCAATGAGTATCCAAATGAGTATGCCTGTGATTTGAAAGAACATGTTTTTCTCCTTTGAGCGCTTACTCCGCGACAGATTGCAGCAATTCAAGCATCGCGGAAATAATCTGCGCGTGTTGGGATTCGCGGCTGGTGGTTGCCAGATTTTCTTCCGTAGTTAACATATAGGAACCAAATTGATGATGGTCACCGCCTTCGATTTTGATATAGCGCGTATCGGGCGGGAGCAGGCTTTTGCGCGCGCCCACGTTTTCATCGGTGACGAGAGTTTCATTACTACCGTACATCAATATTACGGGAATATCCAATTTGGAAAGATCGGAACTGTCCGCTGGATAGGATGACCAGATTGCCAGCCCTTCCATGCTCGCAGGGTGTTCGGCGATAAACATCGCGGCAGACGTCCCGCCCACCGAATGTCCGCCGATGACCCAGTGTTTAATTTCAGGATGCGCAGTGATGATTTCATCAGCAATGGTCAAGTTAAAGATTGCCATGTTGATCGGCATCGTGGGGACAACCACCAGATAGCCATTTTCTGCAAAGACTCGCATCAAGTCTGAATATCCGCGCGGGTCAATGCGTCCGCCGGGGTAGAAGATGAAGCCAGTATCGGCAGTCTGCACCGGGGTAAAAGTTAGCCAAGGCGTATCCGTGACCGTGACAAGGTCATCGCTCCGCAGGGCTTCAATGGCTTCGGGCAAAGGCGGTCGCGCGTAGGTTGCCCGTTGCGCGCCCCAAACAAGAAAACCAGTCAATACCATACTGACAAGTCCCCAAAAAATCTTTTTTCGTGAAATGCTATACGCTTTCATAGTTCCTTTCAGAATTTTGTAGAAGCAACGATTATTCCCAGCTGGCGCGGCAACCCATATCACGTGGACATCAACCGTTGGATTTGATTGGCAATATGGTCATTTTTTCATTTCTCGATTTTAGGTCATTCTTTTAGCCTCTTGTTAGGGCAAGGAGCGAGCAGATGAAAATGGCGGCGAGGCGTTTCATCATCATTTGGTTCTTACGGCGCGTCGCAGGTTGTCTTCAATGTCCATCATTATCAGCAGAAATTTTCCAAGCGCTTGAATTGCGATGAAGTACATGACGCCGGGGATAATGGGCTGGAACATCCAAATAGATTGATGGATGTAATCGACTAGCCCGTTTAGCACAAATAAATGGCGGGCAGTTTGAAGGACAAAAACAAGCATGGACATGGAAGCCAACGCCACGTGATAGATTAACATGCCCCATGAAAAAATTTCGGCGAGGCGATTTAGATGCAGCACGGAATCTTTGTCGAAGTATGTTGCTGAAAAATTTGTTTTTTCGGTTTCTGTCATTATGGTCTCCTTGTTGTCGGAATTATAAATCAGACAGAAATTAAATTGGGAGGCGAAAAAACGCGGATGGCTGTGTTTTGGGAGTGTCTAATATAATTCAAAGCAAGTTATAATATGGGGCG
>DZBA01000335.1 GCA_022729775.1 Anaerolinea thermophila
CCGACCCGACCTCCGCCGCGCGGCGCATTCAAAAGATGAAAGACCGACAGGCGGGCGAATTCCCCGTTACGTTTCAACATCTGTTTCACGCGCTCGAATCCGCCGCGGACGCGGACCGCTCGCTGACGTACTTTGAGCGCTTCGCGGAAAACTACGGCGCGGAACTCTTCCCCGCGCTGGAGAAAAACCCGCGCGTCATCGAGATTCTGGTCACGTTGTTTTCCGCGAGTCAATTCCTGACCGAAATTTTGCTGCGCAATCCGCAATCGTTGACGTTATTGTTAGACATCAAAACATTGACCCAGCGCAAGACCATCGAGCAATTCCAAAGCGAAGCGGAAGCGGCGGCGGCACGTCTCGCGGGCGACAGGGTCGCGTTCAATCGCTATCAACATGGGGAATTGTTAAGAATCGGCGCGTGTGATTTTCTTGGGCTGTATGATTTTCCAACCGTTGTTTCGCAAATCTCGCGCATGGCAATCGGGCTGACCCGCGCCTGTCTGCATTATGCCGCGCAACAAACGGGAACTTCCACGCATGGATTTGTGGCGCTGGCAATGGGCAAACTCGGCGGGCGCGAGTTGAACTACAGTTCGGATATTGATTTGCTTTTTATTTCCAAAGATGATTCTGTAAATTACATTCCGCTCGCGCAAAAGTTAATTGACCTGCTCGCCGCCAACACCGCCGAAGGATTTTTATACCGCGTGGACTTGCGCCTGCGTCCGTGGGGCAATGATGGTCCATTGGTCGCCACTGCGCAGGGCTACATGCGTTACATCGAAAAAAATGCGCGGCTGTGGGAAAAACAAGCGCTGCTCAAAGCGCGCCCCATCGCGGGCGATTTGGCGCTCGGCGAACAAGTGCGCGAGATGGTGCAGCCGTATATTTTCAGCGCGCCGCCGGAGGAAATCCGCGCGGGCGTGTTTGCAATGAAACAGCGCACCGAAGAATTTTTACAATCAAAGGGGCGCAGCTGGGGCGAGGTCAAACTCGGCGTTGGTTCGATACGCGACGTGGAATTTGTTTTGCAATATTTACAACTGACCAACGTGAGTCAACATCCGCAGATACGCACGCGCGCGACTCTCAAAGGGCTGAGATTGCTCCGCGCGGCGGGGCTGATTACCTCGGTCGAAGCGCGGATTCTTTCCGACGGGTATACATTTCTCCGCACCATCGAGCATTATCTTCAAATGATGGATTACCGCCAAACGTATACGCTGCCATCCGACGAAGCGGCGATTGCGTTTCTTGCGCGGCGGCTGGGATTTGCTTCTGGCGAAAAATTCGTCGAGCGCTATCAGGAACACTGCAAAGCCATCCGCGAGATTTATCTGCGCTACGTAGGCGCTGAATCCGCGCCTGCGGAACTGCCCGCCGTCACTCGTCACATCGCGCGCATGGATGTCTCGTACCCCAAGACCTTCACGCCCGAAGAAATTCATCGTCACGCGGAACTCGCGCAAAAATTGAACGAGAAGATTCCCGCAGTGGTCGAAGCGGTTTCAACTTCAGAAGATACGTGGCGCGTGACCATCGTTGGCTATGATTACCCCGGCGAACTTTCCATCATTTGCGGATTGTTCTTCGTGCATGGTTTTGATATTCTCGACGGCAGCGTGTTCACCTACGAAGCCTCGAAAGAATCGCCCGCGACAACCATCATCCGCAGGGATAGAACCACGCGCCGCGCCGCGCAAGATTCCGCCGACACGCGCCAAAAAATCGTGGACGTGTTCACGGTCAAATCGGTTTATGCGGAATCGCCCGCGAATATTTGGGAAACCTACGTGCAGGATTTACACGCGCTGCTGACTCAATTCCACGCGGGACAAAGGCGCGAGGCGCGCGGTCAACTTGCCAAGCGAGTCGGCGCGGCGTTTCAATCGGTGCAGGGAACTGTCGCGCCGCTGCTTCCGATTGATATTGAAATTAACAACGAAGTCTCTGACCGTTACACCGTGTTACGCATTGACGCGCCCGATACGATTGGGTTCTTGTATGAATTTTCAAACGCGCTGGCGTTTACGCGCACGAACATTGTCCGCGTGAATGTCAGTTCGGCGGGCAGCCGCGTGCATGACGTGTTGTACGTCACGGACGCGGATGGCATGAAAATCACCGCGCCCGAAAAACAACGCGAGCTGCGCGCCGCGATTGTGTTGATTAAACACTTCACGCATTTGCTGCCCACGTCGCCCAACCCCGAATCCGCGCTGCTGCACTTCCGCGAATTTTTGGAGCAGTTGTTCCAGCGTCCCAACTGGACGGATGAAATCGCTTCGATTGAACGTCCCGACGTGCTGGGCGCGTTGACTCGTCTGCTCGGCGTGAGCGATTTTCTGTGGGATGATTTTTTGCGAATGCAATACGCCAATCTTTTCCCCGTCGTGCGCGACATGGACGCGCTTGCCACCGCCAAGCCGCGCCAGCAACTCGACGCGGAGTTAAACCTCGCGCTCGAATCGCTCAACGTGGGCGGGTTGGAATATCCCCACTGGCGCGCCGCGCTCAACGCCTTCAAAGACCGCGAACTCTTCCGCATTGATATGCGCCACATTTTAGGATTGACGCGCGAGTTTTGGGACTTCGCCGCCGAGTTAACCGAACTGGCGGAAATTATCATCGGCGCGGCATTGACCCGCTGTGATGTGGAACTGCGCGGCGATTCACCCCCCGCACAAATTGTCGCGCTTGCGCTGGGCAAATGCGGCGGGCGCGAGTTGGGCTTCGCCTCCGACATCGAGTTGATGTTCGTGTACGCGGATGAAACCCTCTCAGGCATAGACGCGAGCGCGTATTACGAAAAACTCGTGCGCGATTTTGTCTCCACCATTCAAGCGCGGCGCGAAGGAATTTTTCAGGTGGATTTGCAACTGCGCCCGTATGGCAAAGCGGGCAGCATGGCGGTCTCGCTCGAAAGTTTCCGCCGCTACTACGCGCCGACAGGTCCCGCGTGGGCGTATGAAAGACAGGCGTTGGTGAAGTTGCGTCCGATTGCGGGCGATATGACTCTCGGCAAAGAAATCTGCGACCTGCGCGACTCGTTCACCTATCACGCGGGTGCGTTCGACGTCACAGCCATGCGCGCCATGCGCGAGCGTCAGGTGCGGCATTTGGTCACGGGCGGAACGTTCAACGCGAAGTACAGCCCCGGCGGACTCGTGGATGTGGAATATTTAATTCAAGGCTTGCAAATCAATCACGGCGCGGAGAATCCTGCGGTATGCGCCACCAACTCGCGCGAAGCGATGTCCGCGCTGTTCGAGGCGGGCGTTCTCTCCCGCGAAGATTACGACAACCTCCGCAAAGCGCACACCTTTTTACACTGGCTGATTGACTCGCTGCGCGTGGTGCGCGGCAACTCCAAAGACATCACCGTCCCAAGTTATGGCAGCGACGAGTTCGCCTTCCTCGCCAGAAGACTCCGCTACGAGAAAGACGTGGATAAACTCCGCGAAGATTTGGCGCGGTATCCATCATTGGTGGTGGAGATTAATCATAGGTTGTTGGGGTAAGGGAATGAGGAATGAAATAATGCAGAATGAAGAGTGAAGAATGAGGAATTGGTTGTATAATTTTGCCATCCCATAGAGGGAATTTGATGACACAGGATAAACGCCCCCTCAAAGTCTTTCTCTGCCATGCCCGCGCGGATCGTGGCTCCGTGCGGATGTTATACCTCACGCGGTCATAAACTGCGTTTTTTCAAAGAGTTGAAAACGCAAGGT